>CAZZXZ010000010.1:0-46830 GCA_964658135.1 uncultured Acetobacteraceae bacterium
GGAACGCGCTGCACGACGAAGGCTAATTGGTCTGCCGAAGCCGTCGCCGGCACCGCACCGGGTGTCATCAGGGTAAGCGCCGCCGCAGCCGCCAGACACAGCACTAACGGCACCAGAAGCACCGGCAGCAGATGGATTCTCGCTAGTTTATCGTCGTCTCGGGTGCTCATGCGGTGCTTCCGGCGGCGCTCAGAGGGCAGCCTGCAAAAAACTCTGGCTCTCGATCAGATTCTTCAAACTCAGCACGGGCCAGACTTCGCCGCCGCGCCGAAAAGCGCCGGCAAGGTAGCTGTCGCACCGAATCACGGTCGGCGGCGGCTCGGCATTGAATTCGGGCGCCGTGAAGCGTCTGAATCCCAACACCTCATCGACCATGAAGCCGGCGGGAATTTCCCGATGATTGACGACGACCACGCGGGTATTGCGTCCCGCGCTGGTCGGTCCGCTGCCGAGGAACTGGCGCAAATCCAGCATCGGCAAGAGCTGGCCACGCACGTTCGCGAGTCCCTTCACCCAGCTCTTGGCGCCCGGAATTCGCGTCACGGCGTTCGGATACCCCAATACCTCGCGGGTTTCCTCGCGCGCCACGAGAAAGGTTTCGCCGCCCATTCGGAATGCCACGCCCACCCATTCCTGCCCCACCGCACTGTCCGGCGTGCCGGCCGCCGTGACGCTGTGGCTGCGCCTCTCGAGTTCCTTGAGCAGTTCGAACGGTCGGTCGCGCAAAGCCCGCAGGCTGCCATCGTTCCCGCTCATCGTGCTGATCATCCGGCCAGCGCAGCTTGCGCCTTCTCGACCAGCGCCTGAGCCGAGACCGGTTTGACGAGATAATCCACGGCCCCTTGCCGAAGACCCCAGACGCGGTCGGTTTCCTGACCCTTCGTGGTCACCATGATGATGGGAATCAGGCTGGTTTCCGGATCGTTGATCAACATGCGCGTGGCTTGGTAGCCGTTCACGCCGGGCATCACGATGTCCATGAAGATCAAGTCCGGCTTCATGGCCTTCGCCTTGCGCACGCCCTCCTCGCCGTTCTCGGCGGCGGCGGTCTTGAAGCCATGCTTTTCGAGCGCTTTCTGCATCACGAAAACTTCGGTGGGTGAATCGTCGATGATGAGGATCAATGCCATGTTCCGGTCTCCGTCATTTGCCGACGTGGGCTTCTATGGCGCCGAGCAGTTCGTCCTTGGTGAACGGTTTGGTCAGATAGTGCTCCGATCCGACGATGCGTCCACGGGCCCGATCGAACAAGCCGTCCTTGCTCGACAGCATGATCACCGGTATCTGCCTGAAGACCTTGTTGTGCTTGATGAGCGAACAGGTTTGATACCCGTCCAACCGCGGCATCATGATGTCGACGAATACGATGTCGGGCTGATGATCGGCAATTTTCGACAAGGCGTCGAACCCGTCCACCGCCGTGAACACCTCGCAACCCTCCTTGGTCAACAAAGTCTCCGCCGTGCGCCGGATCGTTTTGCTGTCGTCGATCACCAGGACCTTGAGACCCGCGAGTTTCGGCTTGACCGTCGTGATCGTGCTCTCCATGACAAAGCCGTGGGGACCCAGTACTACGCTTTCGTAGTTGCAGTATTCGTGTGGCTTTTTAACATATCCGTCCAACGCAAGCCACGGTGCCAGATCGCCATTTCGAGGCATGAGCATGCAAACGACGGTGGCCTGGTTCACAGTTTCTTCAAGTCGTTTGGCGAGATGGCCGCATGCGCTAGACTAGGCGGCATGTCGACCCGAATCCGTCTCGTCGTGGTCATGGACCCCATCGAAGCCATCAAGCCGGCCAAGGACAGCACGCTGGCCATTCTCGTGGCTGCCCAGGCGCGCGGCTGGGAGATCTTTTACGCCGAGCAGAAGGACCTTTATCTGCGGGACGGCATTGCCTGGGGACGCCTGGCGCCTCTGCAGGTTTTCGACGATTTGCAGCGGTGGTACGTGCGGGGCGATCCAGCGCCGGGCAAGCTCGGCGAATACGACCTCATTTTGATGCGCAAGGACCCGCCCTTCGATATGGAGTTCATCTACAGCACGTATCTATTGGAGAGGGCCCGTGACCAGGGTGCGCGCGTCTTCAATGGGCCGCAGGGCCTGCGCGACATGAACGAAAAGATGTACACCGCCTGGTTTCCGGAATGCTGCGCGCCGACATTGGTCACCCGTGACATGCACGACATGACCGAGTTTCTCGAGGAGCACGGCAAAGCGGTGTGCAAGCCGCTCGACGGCATGGGCGGCCGGTCGATTTTCGTCCTCGAACGGGGCGATAAAAATCGTAACGTCGTGTTCGAGACATTGACCGACTCCGGACGACGCTACGCCATGGTGCAGCGTTATCTGCCCGACATCGTGACCGGAGGCGACTGCCGGGTGCTGCTCGTGGACGGCGCACCGATCCCCTATGCCTTGCAGCGCATACCGACCGCGGACGACAATCGCGGTAACCTCGCGGCGGGCGCGCGCGCCGAAAGCCGACCTCTCAACGAGCGCGACCGCTGGCTGTGTTCCATCATCGGTCCGAAGCTCAAGGCTGCCGGAATGATTTTCGTCGGCCTGGATGTGATCGGCGAATTCGTCACCGAGATCAATGTAACCAGCCCGACCGGCATACGGGAATTGAATAAAAAACATTCCATCGACATCGGCGCGACGTTGGTGAGTGCCATGTCGAGGGCCTTGGACGCGTCGTGACGTCCGAAATGATGCAAGCGGGGCTGCCGCCGGCACATGACCGCATGTTGACGACCTGCTTCCTGGCGGCGTTGTTTCACGGCGTCGTGATCCTCGGAGTCACTTTTAGCTCGCCGCGCCATGAGGCGGCGGGCGCGGAGGCACCCGCGCTGGAGGTGGTGCTCGTCAATGATCAGGCGCCGCTGGCGGATAAAAATCCGAATGCCCGCTACGTGGCGCAACGAACCCAGCTCGGCAGCGGCAGCCTTTTGAAAACCGAGCGAACCCGGATTCCGAAATCGTCCCTGCTGGCCGCCGACCAACCCGGTCTCGCCGGTGCAGCCGGGAGCGGCGCTCGACAATCGGTCGACGACTTCGGCGACGAAGAGATGGTGGCCACCCAGGCGCCGACGATCAGAGTCGCTTACTTCGCACCGCCCGATGCCGCCAAGGAAACGCTCCAGGCATCGCAACTGGCGGAGAAAAAGCCGGACCTCGGCATGAACCCCAACGACGACGGCATCGAACTGCGTCTGCGCGGTGAATCGAAAAATCAGCTGTGGATTGCGGCCGACACTCGCGAAGCAGACGTCGCTGTCTATTTGGACGGTTGGCGGCGTAAGATCGAACGCGTGGGAACCCTCAACTTTCCCGATGTTGCGCGGCGCAAGAATCTATCCGGTACCCCCGTGATCGAAGTGACGATCGGCGCCGACGGCAGGCTTCTCGATACCAAGGTTCGTCGGAGCAGCGGTCATGCGGAAATCGATGCAGCGGCGGTGCGAATCTTGAAGTTGGCCTCTCCGTACGATGCGTTTCCGCGCGCCCTGACGGCGAATCACGATGAAATTCGCATCGCTTACGAATGGCAATTTCTCGGCGGATCGCCCCAGGGTTCCAGCGTGCTTTACTCGGATCCCAAACCGGATGGCGCCAAGCCGTGAAAGAGCCGCCTGCCGAGTCGGGTTATCTCACCAATCAATTGTTGATAGCCATGCCGAGCATGACGGATCCGAATTTCTCGCAGACCGTGGCTCTGGTATGCGATCACAGTTCACGCGGCGCGTTGGGTTTGATCCTCAATAAGCCGCTGCCCATGCGGATGGGCGAAGTCTTCGACCAGCTGGAAATCGCCTTGGTGGACGGCCCCTTGAGCGATCGCCGCGTCCTGCGCGGCGGCCCGATGCAAACGGATCGCGGTTTCGTCGTACACCCGGCGTTCGGCGACTGGGATTCCACGCTGAAGGTGTCCGAAAGCATTCACGTCACGACATCGCGTGACATCTTGGCGGCGATGGCCCGCGGCGAAGGACCCGTTGAAGCCGTGGTCGCTTTGGGCTACGCCGGCTGGGACGGCGGCCAGCTGGAGGACGAGATAAAAGCCAACGCCTGGCTGAATGCACCGGTGGATTCGTCGATCATCTTCGATTTGCCGTTCGAAGTCAGGTGGCAGTCCGCCGGTCGCTTGCTGGGCGTCGAGTTATCGCGCATCAGTCCCATCAGCGGCAACGCCTGAATACGCCCCAACTCGTCCTGGCGTTCGATTATGGTCGAAAACGGATCGGAGTGGCGTGCGGGGACACGTTGAGCCGCGGCGCTCGACCGCTCCCGGGGATCGTCAATGCGGTCGCCGGACCGGCCTGGGATACACTGGCGTCGCTGCTGCGCGAATGGCGTCCGGCGCTGCTCGTGGTCGGGCTGCCGTATCATGTGGACGGCTCCGAAAGCGTCATGAGCGCCGCGGCACGACACTTCGCCGCGGAACTCGGCCGGCGTCATCAACTTCCGGTGCACTTGGTGGATGAGCGGTATTCCTCACTGGAGGCGCAGACGCGACTGCAGCAGGAACGAGAGGCGGGTCTGCGCAGGCGGAGGGTGGCCAAGGCCGATGTCGATGCGGGAGCGGCGTGCGTGATTTTGGAACGCTGGTTCAACGAAGCAACTCGAGGCGCATGATGCGTTCACAACAGGATAGCGCCGGCGGTTTGCGTCACCTCATCACGCTCGAAGGACTGACTCGCGATACCTTGACCACGCTCCTCGACCGGGCTGAGAGCTATCGTCGACTGCCGGGGCAGCCCGCCTACGAGGGCCGCGAGCTGGCCGGCGTGACCCTCGCCAATCTCTTCTTCGAGCCGAGCACCCGCACGCGCGCCTCGTTCGATCTGGCCAGTCGCCGCCTGGGTGCGCACGTACTGAATCTGGATCTGCACTCCAGCTCGCGCGCGAAGGGCGAAACCATGCTCGATACGATCTACACGCTCGAAGCCATGAACACCGACGTGTTCGTGATCCGCGATTCCGAAGCGGGGATGCCCGAGTTTTTGATTGATCACGTCGCTCCGCATGTTTCGGTCATCAGTGCCGGCGAGGCGCACCTTTCCCATCCCACGCAAGGTCTGTTGGACGCACTCACCATTCGCACGCATAAACGCCGTTTTGCCGGACTCAAAGTCGCCATCGTCGGCGATATCAAACACTCACGGGTGGCCCGCTCCTCGGCCCATGCGCTCGCGACACTCGGAACCACCGACTTGCGGCTGGTGGCGCCCGAGGCCCTACTGCCTTCGGATACGGAATTTCGCGGCGCCCGGCGGTTCACCCGGATCGAAGACGGGATCGCCGGCGCCGATGTGGTCATGATGCTGCGCATTCAAAAAGAACGGATGGCGCAAAGTGCCTTCCTCGACGATGAAGCCTATTTTCGCGATTTCGGGCTGGATGCCGGGCGCCTCGAGATGGCGAGCCCGAGCGTGCTGGTGATGCACCCGGGCCCGATGAACCGCGGCGTCGAGATTTCCTCCGACGTTGCCGACGGACCCCGCTCCGTCATCCGCGAACAGGTGAACAATGGCGTGGCCGTTCGCATGGCGGTGCTCGCTTCCATCGCCGCCACCCTGACGCGTCACCGCCGTCCCCTGTGAGACGCCCTCAGCCGAAGTTGATTTTCGCCTCGAGGTTCGTGCGCGAGTCGGCATTCGACAGGGCATTTTCCAGATCGATCCGACCCTCCCGCACCAACGTATAGAGCGCGCTGTCGAAACTCAGCATGCCGCGCTCGGTGCCGGTACGAATGGCCTCCTTGACACCGATGACGTCGCCCTTCTTGATGAGCTCGGAGACGTACGGCGTGTTTACCATGACTTCCGATGCCGCCACGCGGGCGCCGCTTTTGGCGGGCACCAGCCGCTGCGACAGGATACCTCTGAGATATTGCGACAGATCGAGAAAAATCTGATTGTGCTGATCGCGGGGGAACATGTTGATGATGCGATCCAACGTCTCGGCGCAGTTGTTCGCGTGCATGGTCGCGATGCACAGGTGTCCGGTTCCCGCCAGGGCCAACGCCGCTTCCATGGTCTCTTTGTCGCGAATTTCGCCCACCAGGATGACATCGGGAGCGGACCGCACGGCGCTGCGCAGCGCGCGTGCGAATGATTTCGTGTCGACTCCCACTTCACGTTGGTTGACGATCGATTTTTTGTTGGTGTGCAAAAATTCGATCGGATCTTCAATGGTCAAGATGTGATCGGACGACGTTTCGTTGCGATAGTTGATCATCGCCGCCAGGGTCGTCGATTTTCCGGCGCCGGCGGCGCCGACCATTAGAATCAGGCCGCGCTTGAGCATGATCAAGTCTTTCAATATGTCGGGCATCCCGAGGTCTTCGAGCTTGGGCATGTCCGCCGTAATGTAGCGCAGCACCATGGCGGGATACCCACGCTGATAGAAGACGTTGACCCTGAACCGTCCGAGTCCGGGTTCCGAGATCGCAAAGTCGATCTCGAGCTCTTCGGTAAAATACTCGATCTGTTCGGCGCTCATGAGTCCCAGCGCAGCTTGCCGCACGGTCTCCGGAGTTAAGACTTGTTTATTGATGGGAAATATTTTGCCTTCGATCTTGATCTTCACCGGTGCATTGCTCGTGAAGAACAGATCCGACGCCTTGCGTTCGACCATCAGCTTGAACAGCGGCTTGGTGTTCATGACCTGGGCCTGGATGTCGGCTGACACGGTTTAGAACACCTGGCCTTCTTCTTCCTCGACTATCTGTAGAGCGGCTCCAGCATCCTCCTGCATCCTGCCCTCGCGCTTGCTCTCGAGTTTCACGCGTAGACGCAGCTCGTTCTTCGAATCGGCATTGCGCAATGCGTCTTCGTAGGAGACCAATCCCGCTTCGTACAGATCGTACAGCGCCTGGTCGAATGTCTTCATTCCCAGACGATTCGAGCGCGACATGACGTCCTTGATCTTCGCCACGTCGCCCTTGAAGATCAGATCCGAGATCAGCGGCGATGCCAGCATGATTTCCATGGCGGCGACTCTCCCCGAGCCGCTTTCACGCGGGATCAATCGCTGGGAGATGAGCGCACGGATGTTCAGCGACAGGTCCATCAGCAATTGCTCGCGACGCTCTTCGGGGAAAAAATTGATGATGCGGTCGAGTGCCTGATTCGAACTGTTCGCGTGCAGCGTCGCCAGCACCAAGTGGCCGGTTTCCGCGAATTGAATGCCGTATTCCATGGTCTCCCGATCGCGAATCTCGCCGATGAGAATCACGTCGGGCGCCTGCCGAAGGGTGTTCTTCAAAGCCAGATGCCAGCTGTCGCAGTCGACCCCCACTTCACGGTGGGTGATGACGCAGCCCTTGTGCGGATGTACGTACTCGACGGGGTCTTCGATGGTCACGATGTGGCCGCGAGTTTTCTCGTTTCGATAGCCGACCATGGCCGCGAGCGAGGTGGATTTTCCGGAACCGGTGCCTCCCACCAAGATCACGAAGCCGCGCTTCGACAGCACCACGTCCTTGAGGACGTTGGGTAACTCGAGTTCCTCGAGAGTCGGAATCTTGGCATTGATGGTGCGTAAAACCGCGCCGGAATAGCCTTGCTGCACGAATGCACTGACCCGGAAACGGCCGATTCCGGGCGGTGAAATGGCAAAATTGCATTCCTTGGTCGAGTCGAATTCCTTGGTCTGTCGATCGTTCATGATCGACCGCACCAATCCAGCACTCTGTTCGGGAGTCAGAGATCGATCCGACTGCGGTTTGATTTCACCATCGATCTTGATGGCCGGCGGAAAGCCCGCCGTAATGAACAAATCCGAACCTTTTTTGTCGACCATGCGGCGCAATAAATCCTGCATCAAACGGATCGACTGATCGCGATCCATTAAATGCTGTCCTTGTTCTGCGCCTTGTATTTCGCTTCTTCGCGGCTGACGAGGCCTTTTTGAACCAAATCTTGCAGGCATTGGTCCAGCGTCTGCATTCCCTGCCCCTGCCCGGTTTGGATTGCAGAGTACATCTGCGCGATTTTTCCCTCCCGGATCAAGTTGCGTATGGCCGGCGTGCCGATCATGATTTCGTGAGCCGCAATTCGGCCGCCCCCGACTTTCTTCATCAACGTTTGCGAGATCACGGCGCGCAAGCTTTCCGACAGCATGGCGCGCACCATGTCTTTTTCAGCCGCGGGAAATACGTCCACGATACGGTCGATCGTCTTGGCGGCCGAACTCGTGTGCAAGGTTCCGAATACCAGATGGCCGGTCTCCGCGGCGGTCAAGGCCAGCCGGATGGTTTCCAGATCGCGCATCTCGCCCACCAACACCACGTCGGGATCTTCTCGCAGCGCGGATCGCAGGGCTTCGGTGAAGCCCAGCGTGTCACGATGCACTTCGCGTTGATTGACCAGACACCGCTTGCTTTCGTGCACGAACTCGATCGGATCTTCGATGGTGATGATGTGATCGGGTCGGTTATCGTTACAATGATTGACCATGCCGGCCAGCGTCGTCGATTTACCCGAACCGGTGGGTCCGGTGACCAAGACCAATCCGCGCGGCAGCGCGCACAGGTCCTTGAACGACTTCGGTGCATTCAACTCGTCCAACGAGAGGATCTGGGACGGAATATTGCGGAACACCGCGCCGGCGCCGCGATTCTGGTTGAACGCGTTGACGCGAAAGCGCGCAAGCTTGGGGATCTCGAAGGAAAAATCCGTTTCGAAAAATTCTTCGAACGCCTTACGCTGCTTGTCGTTCATGATGTCGTACACCATGCTGTGCACTTCCTTGTGCGCCAAGGCCGGCATGTTGACGCGCTTCATGTCGCCGTCGACCCGGATCATCGGTGGAACCCCCGCGGAGAGATGCAGATCCGATGCGTTGTTCTTCACAGCGAAGGCAAGAAGCTGTGCGATATCGACTGCCATTCAAGGCTCCTAAGTCGGCGGGTTGGCCGATCGCAGTATAAGAGGGTGGCGTCGCCCAATATGATAATAGGTCCGCAGAATTCAGCGGTTCATGTGAACCACGTCAGATCCCGGATACGTCGGGCGGCCTTGGCCGCCGGGCGCGATCCCGCTTCCGTCACCCTGATCGCCGTCAGCAAAGGCAAGCCTGCCGACTCCATACGGGCGGCCGCCACGGCGGGCGTCACGGATTTCGGCGAAAGCTACGTACAGGAGGCCGTGTCGAAGCTGGACGAACTCGTCGCGTTGCCGTTGCAGTGGCACTTCATCGGGGGAATCCAGTCCAACAAGACCCGGAGCATCGCCGAGCGTTTTCAGTGGGTGCACGGCCTCGATCGCATCAGCGTGGCGAGACGCCTGTCCGATCAGCGGCCCTTCCACTCGTCGCCGCTCAATGTATGCATTCAAGTCGCCGTGGTGCCCGAACCCTCCAAGGGGGGCATCGTCGTTGCCGGCGTGGCGCAACTCGCCGCTGAAATTAGCGTTCTGCCGCGACTCAACCTGCGCGGCTTGATGACCGTCCCTCCGCCTCAGCAGGATGAGCGAGCGGAGCGCGCCGTTTTTGCTGAATTACGCGCGCTCCTCGAAAAGTTGAACGCAGCGGGTCACTCTTTGGATACCCTGTCGATGGGAATGAGCGGAGATTTCGAATCGGCGATCGCCGAAGGCGCAACGCACGTGCGAATCGGAACGGCACTTTTTGGTAGCCGCGGACCACCCCAGGACGAACGGCAAGGAAATCCATGAGCCTCATGCAACGGCTGGCATTCATCGGCGGCGGCAATATGGCCGCCGCACTCATCAATGGACTCGTCAAAAACGGACTGGCCGCCGACCACGTGGTCGTTGCCGACCCGAACGCGGACCGACTCGAGCGCCTGGTGCGGACGTATGGCGTCACGGCAGCCGTCGACAACGTCAGCGCGGTCGCCCATGCCGACGCGGTGATTCTCGCGGTCAAGCCGCAGCAGATGCGCGGCGTTGCGCTGCAGCTCGCGCCGGCCTTGGCGGCGCCTGAAAAACTGGTGGTCTCGATTGCCGCCGGCATACCGCACGCAGCCTTGACCCGCTGGCTGGGGGCACTCGTGCCGATCGTGCGAACGATGCCGAATCGTCCCGCTTTCGATGGATTCGGCGCTACCGGCCTGTATGCTCCGGCGGGCATCGCTGCTGCCGACAGAGCCTTGGCGCAAACCATCATGGCCACGGTGGGAGCGACCCTCTGGGTGGAAGACGAAGCACAAATGGACGCCGTCACGGCGCTTTCCGGCAGCGGACCCGCCTACTTCTTCCTCTTCATGGAGGCACTCGAACAGGCGGCGCATGCCTGTGGCTTACCGGACGGTATCGCCCACCAGCTCACCCTCGAAACAGCTTACGGAGCGGCGCGGATGGCGCTGCAATCGCGGGACAGCTTGAGCACCCTGCGCGAACAGGTGACGTCGAAGGGTGGAACCACGGCGGCCGCTCTCGACGTATTCGATGCGGCGGATCTTCGTGGTATCGTCGCGAACGCCGTCGCCGCAGCCGATCGCCGCTCGGCCGAGCTCGCCGCAGCATACGGCGCCGCGTAGCGAATACACATGGAAGCGATCAAATACATCGTCGATACGTTGCTTTGGCTGGTTACGCTCGCATTTCTTTTGCGCTTGCTGTTTCAACTGGTACGGGCGGACTTTCGGGACCCGATGGCGGATGCCATCGTGCGCGCCACCAATTGGCTCATTCTGCCGTTGCGACGAGTGCTGCCGCCGGTCGCGAAGATCGACACGGCAACCGTCGTTGCCGTCATTCTGGTGGCTTGCGCGCACACCGCGGTGATCCTGGCGCTGAATGGCGAGGCATTTTCCGACCCGCTGCTGTTTTTGCGCATCACGCTCATCTACCTGATCGACCTGACTTTGCGGATCTACCTGTTCGCGCTGCTTCTCTATTGGCTGACGAGTTTCGTCACGCCGGGTGGCTATGCGCCCGGCGTTCGCCTGCTGTCGCAGCTATGCGAACCGGTGTTGAAGCCGGTCAGGCGTATCATCCCGCCGATCGGTCAGATCGATTTTTCCGTGCTGTGGGTCTCGATCGCCATTGGCGCGTTGTTGATACTGGTGCGCTGAACAGGACGCGCTACACGCTTGAAAAGACAGCCAACTGACACGGATTCACCGCAGGCCGTGTGCACCCGATCGACGCGAAACCCTGAAAAACTAGCGTCGCGCGCACGTCCACGTCGATTTTTTTTTCTTAATAGCGCTAAACATCGGCTTTTTTCTATGTTATTTTCGGCGCCGAGTTGAATCTGTGGGCGGCCATCGCCCGCGTTCGCAAACATACGTAGGAGATTTATATGGCGAAAAAGAATGCAGCACCGACCAAGTCTGAAATTCTCGCGACCATTTCGAAGGAAACAGAGCTGTCAAAAAAACAGGTCGGAGCGGTGTTTGACTCGCTTTCCGCCTCCATCAAGAAAAGTCTGCGTGGTCACGGCATGTTCACCATGCCCGGTCTCTTGAAGATGAAGGTCGTGAAGAAGCCGGCCACGAAGGCTCGGGAAGGCGTAAATCCTTTCAACGGCGAAAAAATGATGTTCAAGGCGAAGCCGGCCAGCAAGAAAGTGCGGATCGCTGCGCTGAAGACTCTCAAAGAATTCGTCAACTGATCGAGACGATTCGTCGACTGATCGAGACTCAGGATCCGGGGCGCTCGGGATAGCTCTCGCCCCGGACTGTCGTACCGACGGCCAGCCGTACTGCATCGCGCAATTCATGAAGTCGGCCGTGAAAAAAATGCCCCACTCCGGACATCATCAGGAGTTGCGGGCGCGGCTCTAGCCGGTCGATCCAGGCGCTGACGCCTCGCGCATCGACCAACTCGTCGGCGTCGCCTTGCACGACGAGCCACGGGCACCTGGGCGTTTCCAGACCGGAGAAGTCGAAGCTTGCCACCGGCGGCGCAACGGTGACCAATCGTGCCGGCAACGTGCGCTGCGCCATTCGCAAAGCGACGTAGCAGCCGAAGGAAAACCCCGCGATGATGAGTTGTCGCCCTGCCCAGCGCGATGCGCCGTCGGCGGCCACCGCAAAAGCATCGGCCGTCTCTCCGATACCTTCATCGTAGGTGCCTCTGCTCATCCCGACCCCACGATAGTTGAAGCGGATGGTCGGAATGTGCGCGTCGTGCATGGCACGAGCCAAGGTCACCACGACCTTGTTGTCCATGGTGCCCCCGAAAAGAGGGTGAGGATGACAGACGATGGCGTAATGGTCGCCCGGCAGTCCGGGGTCCTCCACAACGGCCTCGAGCGCGCCAACCGGCCCGTCGACCGTCATTCGCTCGACCGCCGCGCGGGTCATTCGATGGCGACGAGCGCCACGTCGAAAACCAACGTCGCGCCCGGAGGGATGACGCCACCCGCCCCCGCATCTCCGTACCCCAGCTCGGCGGGGATGATGAGGCGCCGACGTCCGCCGACCTTCATGCCGAGAACGCCTTGATCCCAGCCTTTGATGACTTGGCCACCGCCCACCACGAACCGGAATGGTTGACCGCCCTTCAGAGAACTGTCGAACTCCTTGCCTTTCTTATCGGGCGCCGACGTCTCGTACAGCCAACCCGTGTATTGAACGACCGCTGTCTGACCGGCTGTGATAGCCGCGCCGGAACCCGGCTGTAATTCGACGATTTCCATTGTATTCACCGCTTTGGTCGCCTCGGAAGTGTCGGCTGTGTTGGGCGCTGCCGTTTGTTTGCCGCTGCACGCCACGAGCGCCGCGAGTGCGATGCCGGTGACGATCGCAGGGAAGTATCGACGAGCCATCATGGTGGCATCTTAAATGATTTCGAGGCTTCCGTCGTTCGAGGTCGCTGTCGGCGCTCAGCCCCGCAGCCGGGTGGCGGCCCGCAACGTTACCAGGATTACGGTGAGGTGCGCGTTGACACCCAGCCACCGATGCCTGGCGGCCCCGATGGCATCATCGAGCTCATCGACGACTTGCAGCATCCATTCCATGTGCAGCGCCCTACTTCTTTTCTTCCCAAGTGCCGCGGACCTTGTCCGCCCAACTCTTGTAGCTATGCCAGTTATACAAATTGTTCGTGATGGCCGCATGCCGTCCGCCCGTCTTATACGGCGCTGCAACCGGCGGTTTGGGCGTCACGCTTTCGGTGCGCGGCGAACGGCGATCTATTCCGGTGTATCGATTATGGCTTTTGATGTTGTCGCTCATGATGGTTGTCTCCTCGGACGTGCACGACAGTATGGTCCGTGCACTAACCTCGACAGGAACTGTGTCACGGCATATCGGCGGTGTCGCTGAGGTAGCGTGAGCATTGGGATACGCATCTCACGGACCGTCACGATGAGTTAAATGGCGGGAATTCTCTTGGTTTGCGTGCGATCGTCACGCATGACATATGTCGATTGAACAGTTGTCGAATTATCGAGGACGTTGCGACACGCGCTCACGCGACGAGACGATAACAAGGTATGTATTCGCTGCCGGCGAGCTTCATCCGTTTCTGCGCGACGAAAGACCGCAGCAACCGATCGAGCGGCTCCATGATCGATGCTTCGCCGCTCAGTTCGAATGGGCCGTACTTGTCGATGGCCTCGACACCGTATTCTTTGATGTTGCCGGCAACGATTCCCGAAAACGCGCGGCGTAGGTTGGCGGCGCGCTCGTGCACCGGTTGAGCATGGGACAGCCGCAACGCCCGCATGGAGGCATGATTGACTTCGAACGGATGCTGAAACTCGATCGGAATGTTCAACAACCAGTTGAACCCGTACGAATCGCTTTCGCGTTTCCGATAGTCGCGAACGTCCGCCATGCCTTTCACCATCGCCCTCGCGACGGCTGCCGGATCGTTGATGATGATCTGATACTTCGACTGCGCGACCGGCCCCAACGCGGTGCCGATGAAGTCGTGTATCTGCGCGAAATATTCCGCAGTATCGGCCGGACCGCTGAAAACTAAAGGAAACGGCAGCGCCGCGTTGGCGGGATCCAGCAGGATACCGAGCAAGTAGAGGATTTCCTCCGCCGTGCCGGGTCCGCCCGGAAAAACGACGATGCCATGGCCGACGCGCACGAAGGCTTCCAGCCGCTTCTCGATGTCCGGCATGATGACCAGCTGACTCACGATCGGATTGGGCGATTCGGCCGCGATGATGCCGGGCTCGGTGATTCCCAAGTAGCGGCCATTGACGATGCGCTGTTTGGAATGCCCGATCGTCGCGCCCTTCATCGGACCTTTCATCGCACCGGGACCGCAGCCGGTGCATACATCCAAACTTCGCAAGCCGAGTTCGTAACCGACTTTCTTGGTGTAGTCGTACTCGATCCGCCGGATCGAATGGCCACCCCAACAGACGACGAGGTTCGGCCGCATCTGATGGTCCAAGACGCGGGCGTTGCGCAGGATGTGAAACACCGCATTGGTGATGCTCGATGACGTGTCGAGAGTGAACCGGCCGCTCTCCGTAATTTCGTTGGAGATGAAGACGACGTCGCGCAGCACCGCGAACAGGTGGTCTCGCAGGCCACGGATCATCTGACCGTCGACGAAGGCCGCCGCCGGTGCGTTTTTTATCTCGAGTTTGACGCCCCACGCCTGACGTACGATCTTGAGGTCAAAGTCCTTGTACCTCTCGAATATGCTGCGAGCATCGTCCAAATCGCTGCCGGAGTTGAGTACCGCGAGGGCGCATTTACGAAACAGCGGATACAGTCCGCCCTGGCCCGAATCGAGCAACTTGGCGATTTCCTGCTGGGAGAGATGCTCGAGACTGCCTTTCGGAGCGACGCGCGCATCGACCAACTCAGTGGATAAGATCGTCGTTTCCACGGGAGCGCGGCTCAAGGAGTGATGTCGATCGGGATATTGTCCTGGGTGCGCAGCCACACCTCGACCATATCGGAGTTGGATAGGGCGATACAGCCGTCGGTCCAATCGTTCGAAGCGTAATAAGCACCCGGGTGCTTCGGCACGTTCGGCGAACCATGAATCATGATCGAACCGCCGGGCGCCCAATGGTTTCTACGCGCCCGCAATTCATCGTTCTTGTTCGGGTAGGACACTTGAATCGAGAGAAAAAAGTCGCTGTGCGTATTGCGTCGAGCCAGGAAATAGCGGCCCTCCGGCGTGCGAAAGTCCCGCTCGCGTTCTTTCGAACCGACCGGATTCAAGCCCAAAGCCACCTTGTACTCGCCGATCAAACGACTGCCGTTGTACAGATACAGCTTACGTTCCGACTTGTGGACGACGACATGATCGGCGACAACCAGTGGGGCCGCAGAGGCCGGCAACGCGCCGCTCGCGCCGCTTAACAGCGCGATGACCAATGAACATTCGACGATCAGCCGGCGACTTGCATTCTTCATTACTTATAATTATAGCGTGTCCGCACGGCCACATAATCGGTCATATCTCACGGAGTGGGTATAATGACCAGGATGCGTGCGCCGTCATTTCTAGCTACTGCCATGGCGGTTGTCCTTGCCGGCTGCGCGGGCTTGTCGACCATCAAACCCGCCGAAGTCTTGGACGAGCAAACCGGAGTTACCGTGGGGGCGCTGCAGGAGCCCATCGAGTTCGTCGAGGGCGCGCAGAACGCCTCGCTGGCAGCCACCAAGCGCGCGAGTTTCGCCTACCTCGGACCGGTCGAATGGGACCGGATGGGCGACATCACCTACGGTTTGTGGATCCACGTGGCGCCCGGAAACGATAGGCAAATTGGCGACCTACAGGCAGCCGGCGCCGTCACGCTCGAACTCGATGATGGCCCGCTGGTGCTGGCTAAAATGCCGCCACCCGGCGACGGGCACGGTCCGTATCGGCCGGTCGTCTCTTGGGGCCAGACCGGTTACTTCGCACTCGATGTGGACCGGCTCAAACGGGTTGCCGGCAGCCACAAGCTCGTCCTGGCCTTTCGCACCGATGACGGTCCAGTCGAATTTCAGCCCAGTCAGGACACCCGCACCACGCTGCTGCAGTTCGTCCGGGCGCGTGGAATCATTGACGATTGATGGCGACGAGTTGTGGCAGCGTAAGAGAGGTGCCGGGTCGCAGGTCGTTGAAATTCACATCCGGATTGTATCGTGCGATCAACCACACCGGGTCGTGGGAATACCTGTAGCCGCTGGCGCGCTGTACCCCGCGTTTGGACTCCTTTTGAGTCCCATCGTCGCAGCGGCGGCCATGAGCTTGAGCTCGGTATCGGTGATCGGCAATGCGCTGCGTCTACGGGTGGCGAGAATCTAATGCTTCTTGAACTCTTGCTCCAACTTCTTCCAATAAGAGGTCTGGGGCTCCTTACGACAGTCTTCCACCGACACGGGGACTAAGCTGCCTGAGTCCGCGGCATCCTGAAAATCTTTTGACATAAGCGGTGCAACGCACAGAGGAGCTACGCCAAGGGGAATTATGGTTCGGTACCCTAAGCTCGCTCTACAGGACCGTCATGACCGAGGAAGCCATTTGGCAACGAGAACTCATTGCCGCACTACATCTGGAAAATCTTTTCATGTCGGAGCACCTCGCGCTTGTCAACACGGGCGTGGCCAACGCTCTAAAACCGACTCGGGCCGAGAGTGAACGCGCTGTTGCGAATATCCGCGCATGGCGTTCGTACCTTCCTGAGCCGTGTGTAGCGAGGATGATAGATGACGGGTGGCAATGGTCGACGTAGCCGCCTCGCGAGCAGCTATACGATGAAGCGATTCACCAACTTCAGACGTACTAGGTGACGGTCGGGAGTAACCACCGGCAACTACAAAAGTTGCCGCTTATTGGCGCTCACTCACCCACATTTCGAATCACCGCAGTTGAGGCACGTGTTACAGCCGTCCATCATGACCACGGCCGCCGTGCTGCACTTCGCGCAGAGCTGGGCGCCGACCGGAAAATGCGACTTCGAAAATGCGTCGGTCTGTTTGGTACGCGCCTCGAACTCCGCGCGCTTCTCCTCCACCAGCTTGCGTTGATGCACGTCCAGTTCGGGCTTCTTCAACATGCCGATCGACTGCAGGTGACGTTCGATGACATAACCGAGTTCAGCGATGGTCGATGGCATGAATTTCCCGCCCGGCTGCCAATAGCCCCCCTTCGGATCGAAAACCGCCTTGAGTTCATCCACCAAGAACGTCGTGTCGCCGCCCTTGCGAAACACGGCGGAGATGACGCGTGTCAGTGCGACGATCCACTGGAAGTGATCGAGGTTCTTGGAATTGATGAACACTTCGAAGGGACGACGCTGTTCGTGGGGAGTCCCCTCGTTGAGCACGATGTCATTGATGGTCACGTACATCGCGTGGTCGGAGACGGGTGTCTTGATCTTGTAGGTCGATCCCACCAGCATCTCCGGACGCTCGAGCTTCTCGTGCATCCAGATGACGTTATCCTGCGCCACGAGCGGTTCCTTGACCACCTCCGGAGCCTCCTTCGCTTCCGGCTTCAGCACGCGATATTTGGCAATTTTCTTGTCGATTTTGATGTGCGCCATGATCAGAATTTCCCGTAGTAGCCTTCTTTGAGGGCATCGAAAAGATTCGCGGCCGAATGCATTTCACCGTCGTATTCGATTTCCTGGTCGCCGCGCGCCTCGATCTCCGAGCCGTCCTCGAGCGTGAATACATACGTGGTGTTTTTCAAATCGTCTTCCTTGACGAGAACGCCCTGAAACGCTTCGGGATTGAAACGAAACGTGGTGCACCCCTTCAACCCCTGTTCGAAGGCGTACATGTAAATATCTTTGAAATCTTCGTATTTGTAATCCGTGGGAACGTTCGCCGTCTTGGAAATCGACGAATCCACCCAACGCTGCGCCGCGGCCTGAATATCCACGTGTTCTTTCGGACCAATGTCGTCGGCGGCGATGAAATAATCGGGCAGCTTCTCGCCCACGGCCTGCGAGTTCGGCATCGCGCGCGGATTGACCAACTGGCGATACGCCAATAATTCGAACGAGAACACATCGATCTTCTCTTTGGATTTCTTGCCCTCGCGAATGACGTTGCGGAAATAATGGTGCGCGAATGACGGCTCGATGCCGTTCGAGGCATTGTTCGCCAGCGACAAGGAAATCGTACCGGTCGGCGCGATGGATGTGTGATGAGTGAAACGCGCGCCCACCTCGGCCAGTTCATCGACCAGCTCCGGCGCCACTTCGGCGATGCGTTGCATGTAGCGGCTATATCGCGCATGCAGCACCCGACCGGCGACCTTGGCACCGACCCGCCAGCCGTCCTTGATCATCTCCGGCCGCTTGCGCAGCATCTCGCGAGTGACGCTGAACTCCTCGTTCATGATCGGCGCCGGGCCCTTTTCGCGGGCGAGATTGAGTCCCGCTTCCCAGCCCGCCACCGCCATCTCGCGCGACACGTTCTGTGAGAACGCCACCGATTTCTTCGAGCCGTATTTCATGCAAAGCATGGTGATCGTCGAGCCCAACCCGAGAAATCCCATGCCATGGCGTCGTTTGCGGACGATCTCATCGCGTTGTTGAGCCAACGGCAAGCCATTGATCTCCACAACGTTGTCGAGCATGCGCGTGAACACCTTCACGACTTTTCGATAGGTTTCCCAGTCGAAACGCGCATCCTCCGTGAACGGATCCACGACGAACTTGGTGAGATTGACGGAACCCAGCAGGCATGATCCATAAGGCGGCAGCGGTTGTTCGCCGCAGGGGTTGGTGGCCCGAATGTTTTCGGTCCACCAATTGTTGTTCATCTCGTTCACCTTATCGACGAGGATGAAGCCCGGTTCGGCAAAATCGTAGGTGGAGGACATGATCACGTCCCACACGCGGCGTGCCGGCAGGATCTTGTAGATCTTGCACGCCACCAAGCCTTCCTCGTTCTTGACGTAACCGTCGGTATGCGGCCACTCACGCCAGACGAATTTTGTTTCATCGTCCGTATCCGGGTTTTCCGCCTCGAATTCCTTGCTGCCGAGCGGGAACGCCAGCTTCCATTCACCGTCGGCCTTGACCGCTTGCATGAACTCGTCGGTGATGAGCAGCGACAGATTGAACTGCCGAAGGCGGCCGTTCTCGCGCTTGGCGCGAACGAATTCCAGTACGTCGGGATGCCCGATGTCGAAGGTGCCCATCTGTGCGCCGCGCCGCCCGCCCGCGGACGAAACGGTGAAACACATTTTATCGTAAATATCCATGAACGACAGGGGACCCGACGTATAAGCGCCGGCGCCCGACACGTAAGCGCCGCGCGGGCGCAGCGTCGAGAACTCATAGCCGATGCCGCAGCCCGCCTTGAGCGTCAAACCCGCTTCGTGCACTTTACTCAAGATGTCGTCCATCGAGTCGCGAATGATACCGGATACCGTGCAATTGATGGTGGAAGTCGCGGGTTTGTGTTCGAGCGCGCCGGCGTTGGAGGTCACCCGACCGGCCGGAATCGCACCGTGGCGCAACGCCCACAAAAACGAGTCGTACCACTGTTCACGAAGTGGCGCGGCCTCGACGTCCGCAAGCGCGCGAGCAACACGCTTGTAAGTATCGTCCATCGATTTGTCGATAGGCGAACCGTCTTTCGCCGTGAGCCGGTATTTTTTGTCCCAGATGTCCAGCGACGCCTCTTGGAACGTAATGCCGGTTATGTCTTCGGGCTGTATTTTGACCACCGTATTCATAGGATTTTAAAAACTCCCTTCTGATTATCGCGCAAGATATTGAGACGAAAATGCGGCGGCCCGGCGAATGGATGCGAACTACGAATCGGCGGCAAACGGGGACGGTCGCGAGCTATCAAGCGACCACAACATCTTGTGTTCGGAACCGGAGGTTAAGTCTCCTCGCGTCTCCCGTCAAGCGCTTTATTCCCGCAATTCTAGTCTAAAAAATCTATAATAATCATATTCTTACGATTATTCTCCCGAATATTTTCTATTCGGCCTGCGGAAGCATTTAATGAATCGCTAGCGCGCTCGAACGCAACATCTTGTGTTTACACAAGTTATTAACAATATATTGTATTGACATTCTCTGGACGGCCACCGATGGAGTCGTTCGCACGATTCGCAAGGCGGTTGAAATGGACCCGCCGATCCCAATCTCGACTTCAAGGAGATGAAGCGAAACGCCGCTCATAGCGAGTTTTTCAGCGATATTTTTCAGCAACATTTTAAACTCAGGAGTAAGGACATGACTGTTGTACGTTACGAGCCTTGGACATTGGCCAATCGCTTGCAGAAGGATATCGACCGTTTGTTCGGCGCACCGCAGGCCACGGCCGCCGACACCGGCGCTTGGCTGCCCGCCGTCGACGTTCATGAAGAGGAAGATCGGTTCGTCTTGAACGTGGATCTGCCCGGTGTGGATCCCAAACAGGTGGATATCACCTCGGATAAGGGCGTACTGACCATCAAGGGACGCCGCGAGGATGCGCGCCGGGAAGCGCGCGAAGGCCAGCGCCGAGTCGAGCGCATAACCGGTGAATTTCAGCGACGTTTCAGTTTGCCGGAGTCGGCCGATGTTCAGAGCATCAAAGCCAAGGCCGTCAATGGCGTGCTCGAGATTTCCATCCCGAAGCTCGCTCAAGTGCAGCCGCTCAGGATCAGCGTCGAAGCAGCCTAGAAGCAGCTCAAGAGAGGGGAGGTCGATGGCGGGTCGGAGCGGGCAATGGCCGGTGTCCGACCCGCGCTGCGTTGCCGGGGGCTAGCGACTGCCAGGAAAAAGCCCGTAACCGCGTCAGGCGCGTTACTGTAGCGCTTCCATTCCCATCAAATGACTTCATGAAATTACTATCCCTATGCATTCTTGGTGGCAGCGGTTTCCTAGGAACCCGTCTGGTTGCTCGGCTGATTCGCGACGGTTATCGCGTCACGGTTCTTTCGCGCGACCGGGAACGTCACAAGCATCTGTTGGTGTTACCTGGCCTGACGCTCGAGAATTGCGATGTCTATGACGAGGCGCAGCTCAGCGAACGTTTTCGCGGCAAGGATGTGGTCATCAATCTGGTCGGCATCCTCAACGAGCGTGGTTTCGGCGGCGGCGGATTTCGCCGAGCGCACACCGAACTGACGCGGGTCATCCTGCAGGCCGCCCGATCCGCCGGGGTTTCGCGGCTGCTGCAGGTGTCGGCCTTGAAGTCGGCACCGGATGCGCCGAGCTATTACTTGAGATCCAAGGGAGAAGCCGAACGGCTCATTCACGAGTCCACTGGCGAGTTGGACTGGACCATCTTTCAACCCTCGGTGCTGTTCGGCCCCGGCGACTCTTTTTTGAGCCGCTTCGCCGGACTGTTAGCGTCGGTGCCGTTTGTGTTTCCGCTGGCCAAACCGAATGCCCGATTTCAGCCCGTCCTGGTCGACGATGTGATCGAAGCATTGCTGCGATGCTTGCGCGGTACGTCGTGCATCGGTCAAACCTACCAACTCGGGGGTCCTCAGGTGTATACGCTGCGGGAAATCGTCGAATTGGTCGCGAAGATCACGGGTCAGCGGAAATGGATCGTCGGATTGCCGAATTCCATCGCCCGGCTGCAGGGCTTCGTCATGAACTTTGTGCCCGGCAGGCCTTTTTCCAGCGACAATTACAAATCGCTGACGGTCGACAATGTGTGCACCGAAGATGGTTTCGCCAAGCTTGGCATCAAGCCCCAATCGATGGTCGCCACCGCACGTCAGTATCTCGGGGCGTTCGAAGACAATGCGCGCCTCAGTCAGAATCGCGCCGCCGTGGGACGCGACACCCAGTCTCATACGTCTCGATTCTGACGCGGGGAGGCCGCTAGGGCAGCGGCTGCTCCTGCGCAGACGTCTGGGGCAGGGCGAGTGGCGGCAGATGATATAGCCGCCATGCGCACAACAGCCCGGAACCAAACAAGAGCGACACGAAGATCGCCACTCCCGCCCAGCCACGCTCGGTATAGAACAGGCCGCCCGCAGCGCCTGCCAAAGCGGCACCCGAGTAATAGGCGAACAGATACATCGCTGCGGCCTGCGCCTTGGCGCCGCCGGCTCGGCGCCCGACCCAGCTGCTGACGATGGAGTGGCCCCCGAAAAACCCAAACGTGATGGTTGCCACCCCGAGGACGATGGCCCACACGGAAGTGATCATGGTCAGACCCAAGCCCAGAAACTCCAACGCGAACATGGTCCAGAGCACCCGGCGCCGTCCCAATCGCCCCGCCATGTGACCCACCCACGACGAGCTAAAAACGCCGACCAGATACACGCTGAAAATCATCCCTACTCGGGATTGACTCAAAAGATACGGCGGCGCGGCGAGCCGATAACCGACGTAGTTGTAAATGGTGACGAAACCACCCAATAGGACGAAACCGGCGGCGAACAGCCACGGTAACCCCGAATCCTTGAACAAGGCGACGAACAGTTCGGCCGACGCACGCATCTGCCACGGACGGGTGGCGAAACGCCTCGAATCGGGCAGGTAATGGACGAACAATCCGGCGGCAACCGCTGCGATGGCACCCACCGTCGCAATACCGATGCGCCAGCCGAAAAAGTCCGTCATCACCCCCGCGATCAATCGTCCGCCGAGACCGCCCGCGGCGTTACCGCCGATATAGAGCCCCATTCCCAATCCAATGGACTCAGGATGGACCTCTTCACTGAGGTAAGTCATGCCCACCGCGGGCAAGCCACCCAGAGCGAGCCCCAACAACGCACGTAACGACAAAAAGCTGCGCCAACTCGGTGCAACCGACGACAACAAGACTATGCACGCCGACGCTACCACCGAGATGGTCATGATCTTCTTGCGCCCCCACGTATCCGCGAGTGGCCCGGCGATGAGCACGGTGACGGCCAACACCCCGCTCGTGAACGACAACGAGAGTGCGCTCTCGGCAGCACTCACACCGAACTCCCGGCTGAACTGCGGCAGCAACGGCTGCACGCAGTAAAGCACTCCGAAGGTCGCCACTCCGGCGGCGAACATCGCCCAATTGGTGCGGCGAAAGGCCGGTGTGCCGTGACGAATGAACGTATCGATTTGACTATGCATCGGTTACTGAATTTTTTTTAGGTTCCGCACTTATTATTCTTCATTTTCGTGCCTGCCTCCACGCGCCGCCATGCTAGTTTCCGGCTTGCGGTTCAAATCGTTTAGGGATGTGTCGAGAGATGGAATACTGGGTTCGCGCAATCTGCGCATGCGTTGTAGTCGGCTGCCTTTTCCTGCCCGCGTGGGCGAGCGCCCAGGTCGACGTCACGACGTATCATAACGACAACGCGCGTACGGGCCAGAACACGCAGGAATCCATCCTCACGCCGGCCAACGTCAACAGTACACAGTTCGGAAAGATATTCACCGTGCCGGTGGACGGTACGGTGTACGCCCAGCCGCTTTATCTATCCAACGTAGCCATCGGCGGCGCCATCCACGACGTATCCTACGTCGCGACCGAGCACGATAGTGTGTATGCAATCGATGCGGACACCGGCGAAGTGTACTGGCAAAAGAGCCTCATTCCCGCGGGCGGAAGCGTCGTGAACAGCGGTACGGATCTCAAGTGCGGCGATATCATGGTCGAGGTCGGCATTACCGGCACTCCTGTCATCGACCGGACTAGCGGAACGATTTACGTCGTCGCTAAAGTCAAGGTCGCCGGCGTCATCCGCCAATATTTGCACGCACTCGACATCGGCACGGCTGCCGAGAAATTCGGGGGTCCGGTGGAGATCGAAGCCGCGGTGGCGGGAACTGCCGCCGACGGCGACGGCAGTCTGGTCGCTTTCAACGCTCGTCAGGAAAACCAGCGCGCCGCGCTCCTGTTGGAAAACGGCCACGTCGTCATCGGTTGGACGTCGCATTGCGACAGGTCGCCGTGGCATGGCTGGGTGATGTCCTATGGGGCGACGACTCTGGTCCAGGAGGGTGTCTACAATTCGTCCGCGAACGGGTACGGAAACGGAATTTGGATGAGCGGCGGCGGATTGGCGGCAGATACCGGCGGGAACATTTATTTTGCGACGGGTAACGGCTCTTGGAACGCGGCGGATCGAGGCGATAGCGTCGTGAAGCTCGGTCCACCGGCGGGTGCCGCTCTGCCCCTACTCGACTACTTCACGCCGTACAACCAGGGCTCCTTGGCACAGGTCGATAACGATCTATCGGCGGGCGGGCTCATCTTGCTGCCCGAACGGGTCGGCGGCAAGGAGCTGTTGGTCATCATGGGCAAGGAAGGAAAAATTTTCCTGCTCGATCGTAATAACCTGGGCAAGTACTGTCTGCTTCAAGCACCCCCCTGTAGCGGCAGCGATCCCCAAATCGTTCAGGAAATTCCCGGCGCCATGACCGGGCTGTGGGGAACTCCCGCGTTCTGGAATGGGCATCTATATTGGGGAGGCGGTAACGACAGCACCGAGGAAGCCGAGGTCATGAAGACTTTTTCCTTCGACGCCGGCGGCAGCGGAAAAATTTCCACCCGGCCCACATCGGTCACGGCGCGCGCATTTTCTTTCTCCGGCCCGGTACCGTCCATCTCTTCGAACGGCTCCGCGAATGCCATTTTGTGGGCCATCGACGACGGCCGCGCGCGATCCACCTGCAGCCGCGGCGAGAATTGTCAGATACTTTTTGCCTACGACGCCAACGATTTGAACACGATGCTCTACAACAGCGATCAGGCGCGCGACGGTCGCGACCAGCTCGAAAGCGCCGTAAAATTCGCCACCGCGACGGTGGCCAACGGAAAGGTGTACGTCGGCAGTCGCGCGTCCGTTTCCGCGTTCGGACTTCTGCAATCTACCGGCCCTGCCGGTCCGCCCCCCCCGTCTTCCAACTTGACCGCGGTGAACCTTGCCGCCGAGTTCAACGTGCATGGCATCGATCAGAACTTCGTGGCGGCATCCGCCGGCGGCCTGGACGGCACGGGATATTCTGTCTCGGAGAATTTGGTGGGCAAAACGGTGACCTGGTCAGGCGTCACCTTCGACCTCGGACCCGCGCTCGGCGGCAGCGCAGTCAGCGATGCGACGCTGGCGTTACCGGCGGGCAACTATTCGCGTTTGAATCTTCTGGCCACGGCCGTTCACGGCAATCAGCCGGACCAACAGTTTACGGTCACCTACACGGATGGCACCGCGTCGACATTCACCCAAAGTTTGAGCGATTGGTGGACGCCGCAGAATTACGCCGGCGAATATAAAGCCCTTCCCATGGCCTACATTCTGACGCCTGCCGGCGCGCAAAAGACCGGCGACTATTTTCTGTATGGCTACTCCTTTGCCATCGACCCGACGAAGACGGTTCGCAGCGTGACGCTGCCGCATAATCGTCACGTGATCGTGCTGGCAGTCACCCTCGGCAACACGACACCGACCGCCCCGCGCGCAGCGACGTCGGTAAACCTCACGGCCGAGTACAACGTCTACGGCATCGACGCGGACCATGCGCTGCCCACCCGAGGTGGCTTGGACATGTACGGTTACTCGATATCGGCAAACCTCGCGGGATCCTCTATAACGTCGGCGGGTATCAAATTCAATTTGGGACCGACCGGGGTCGCGAACGGCGTGAGCAGCTCGAACGTCGCACTGCCGGCGGGCCATTATTCTGCCTTGAATCTGCTGGCGGTGGCCGTCGACGGCAGTCAAACCAATCAAATGTTCGTCGTTGCGTATTCGGATGGGACGACGACCCGCGTGACGCAAAGTGTGAGCGACTGGTGGGCGGCACAAAATTACGCCGGCGAATCGAAGGCGCTGCCGATGAACTACGTATTGCTCCCGAACGGCGGCCGGCGCCCGGGGGTTTACAACGTGTATGGCTATTCGTTGGCCATCGACCACACGAAGACCGTGCAGAGCGTGTCGCTGCCGAAAAATCGTCGCGTCATCGTGCTGGCGGCGGCGTTGACGCCCTAGAGCTGCGCGCACACCCGCGCGTCGCGCTCTGCTCGGGGCAGTCGGCTCAAGTTTCGCACTCGCTCGAAAAAAACCGCTAGATCACCCTTCGCCGCGGCGAGTTCCCGTTCGAATCCCGGCACGCAATCGGAATAGGTTGCGATCGATGCAAGATCGGCATTGTTGATGTCGCGCGCGAACCATGCCTTGAAAGGTGCCTGGCCATGCCATTCGGCATCGAGACGTACATACGCGGCGTGTAACTCCGCGAAGGCCGCTTGTTTTTGCTGTCGCATGGTCTGCGGGCCGACTCCCGAGCCATAGATCCCGTTCAACGCGCCGCGGGTCTCGCGTAACAGGGCGGTGACGGCGAGGTACCGCTCTTGCTGCTGAAGATGGGCATTCAAATCGACGCTGCGTCCCTGCATGACCAGCCAGCGGCGAACGCCTTCCTCCTCCACGGTGGTGGCCAATGCTTCGTTGAACGACGCATCGTTCGGCACGTAGACCAGCTGGTGCGTGAGCTCGTGGAATACGATGCCCGCCAACTCCACATCGTCCCAGGCCATCATGGTATTCAAGATCGGATCGTCGAAATGGCCCAGCGTGGAATACGCGGCAACGCCCTGCACGCTGACATCGAAACCCCGCGAGTGCAGACCGGCGGCGAACCGATGCGCGCGTCTCTCGACGAAATAACCACGATAGGTGACGCAGCCCACGATGGGGAAACACCACGCCTTCGGTACGACGGAAAATTCGGGTGCGGCCACCACGTTCCACACGACGTAGGGTCGGTGAACATCGGCGTAACTGCGATAACTGCCGTTATCCGGCAGGCCCAATGCGCGGCTCGCGAAGTTGCGTATCGCGGTGACCTGCTCGAGTTGATTGCGTAATGCCGGTGGCGTGGACGCGCGCACGGCCACGCGCGCGATCGGTTCGCGCTGGGACATGAGCGAGAGCTGACCCGCCGTGCTTTGCACGAGGTAGCATCCACCCAGGAGCGCAGCGGACAGCATGGGCAGCACCGCTCTGCCGATCCTCGCTAGGTTGCTGCTACTATTCACTCATGCAAGTGTATCTGGTCGGTGGTGCGGTTCGAGACGGGCTGCTCGGGCTGCCGGTGAAGGAAAAGGACTGGGTGGTGGTCGGCGCCACGCGCGCAGAGCTGCTCGACATGCGCTATCGGGAAGTGGGTCGCGATTTCCCCGTCTTTCTGCATCCTGATAGTCATGAGGAATATGCGCTGGCGCGGTTGGAACGCAAAACCGGACCGGGCTACCGGGGCTTCACCGTCGAGTTCGGCCCGCAGGTCACGCTCGAGGAGGATCTGGCGCGCCGCGACTTGACCATCAACGCCATCGCGCAGTCGGCGGACGGCTCGCTCATCGATCCGTACGGGGGTCGGCGCGATCTCGAATCGCACACGCTGCGCCACGTCTCCGCGGCATTCGTCGAGGATCCCGTGCGGGTGCTTCGGGTCGCACGCTTTGCCGCGCGTTTCGCCGGCTTGGGTTTTCGCGTGGCTCCCGCAACGCTCGAATTGATGCGTTCCATGGTCGAGCGGCACGAGGTCGATGCCCTGGTGGCCGAGCGGGTGTGGCAGGAGTCGGAAAAAGCGCTGCGGGAGCCGCAGGCCAGCGTCTTTTTTTCCGTGTTGCGCGAATGTGGCGCGCTCGAAACCGTCTACCCTGAAATCGATGCCTTGTTCGGCGTGCCGCAACCCCCCCGCTGGCATCCGGAGATCGACACCGGCATTCATACGCTCCTGGTACTGGATCAGGCCTGCGCGATGTCAGGCAGTACCCAAGTCCGCTTTGCGGCCTTGGTACACGATCTCGGCAAAGGCACCACACCGACTGCGCAATGGCCCGGCCATCGCGGACACGAGGAACGCAGCGTGTCGCTCATCGAGAAGCTCGCCGCCCGCCTGCGGCTGCCCGTTGACTACCGCGAGCTTGCCGTCATCGTGGCGCGTTACCATGGCATCGTGCACCGAGCGTTCGAACTACGCGCCGACACGTTGCTCGAATTCATGGAAAGAGCCGATGCCTTTCGACGGTCGGAACGCTTCGATCAAGCGCTGCTGACCTGCGAAGCGGATGCACGTGGGCGTAGCGGACTCGAACAGCAGCCATATCCACAGCGTGCCTATGTCCGCGCAGCCCGCGATGCGGCCGCCGCCGTCAAACCGACCGCGGCGGATATCGCGACGCACACCGGCCCGCAAATCGCACGCATCATTCACGAACGCCGGCTACGGACGCTCGAAGCGCTGCGTGCGGCCGGCCCTCCTCCAGCAGCGCCGTGAGGTCGTGGGCGTAGTCCGCGCTGCTGGCGGCGACGCTGCCCAACAGCCGCAGCCGACCGGTCTCGTCCAGTAAGAACGTCACCGTGGAGTGATCGATGGTGTAGTCGGCACCTTGGCCGACGCGCGCGAATTGAACGTGAAAATTGTCGGCCGCACGGCCGATCTCGGCAGTCGTGCCCGTCAAACCCATGAAGCGCGGATCGAACGCGGTGACGTAGCGCTTCAATTTGCTCCGGGTGTCGCGCTGCGGGTCCAAGGTGACGAACAGCACCTGCACGTGATCGCTCGACCGGCCCATCTGTTTCAAGGCCAGCGCAAGCTTGAACAGTTCGGCGGGGCAGGCGTCCGGACAGCTCACGAAACCGAAAAAAACCACGCTCAAGCGGCCTCGATAAGCACCGAGCGAGCGTCGCCGCCCATTGAAGTCGACCAGCCCGAAGTCGGGTGAGAGGGCATGCGCCGGCCATACTGCGAATCGATAGCGGGACGGGCTGTCGGCGGCCGCGTCCTCGTTGCCCACGCCACGGATGAGCGAGTCGACGCGCACACGGCCGGCGTGTTGGAACACCAGAACGAGCGTCAACCGCTGGCCTGCTTGGAGCGGCCGTTTCAGATCGATCAACATCGCATGCAGTCCGTTTGGACCGAACACGATGCGGCCCGCCGCGGGGATGGCCACGGACTCGGCTCGACGCATTTGCGCCATCCCGCCCGCGGTCGTCGTCACGTGCATTTCGACGCGCGCGGCGGCCGGACTCTCGATGGACGTCAGCGTATCCGCGGCGCCGGGGTTGACGATTTCGAAGTAGGCCACACCTACCGACACGCCTGGCGCCGTGGCGCGGCACCAGGCATTGATGATTTGCAGCGGCGCCGATGCACGGGCTCCTTGCGCGATGAGGACCGCGAGCAATACGTTGACGAAGAGGCGGCGGCGCATGCCGTTAAGGACACGTGCCGGCAATCGGTTGCAGCGACGTGACGTTGATCCGGGTCTCGCCGTCCGCGGTGATGAGCACCCCCTTGGCGGCGACTTTCCGATGGGCCAATCGCTGCGGCGCAAAAACCCCGCCACCGAGTAGTCGGTAGGAGCGCGACCCCAACGGTAGCACGCGAGCGGCGCGCAACGCCGATGCCGAAGTGGACTGCCGTTGGGTCGGTACGGGGTCGCCGGCGTTCGCCAACTGCCACGTTCCGGAAGCGCCGGCGTCGAGACAACCCACCGCTTCGACGAGGGGCAGTACGGCGCCCGCCTCGGTCGAATATTGGATCAGGGGACTGAACATCTCGTGCCAGCTTTGATTTTGCCGGAGAAAATAGGCTTCCCGGTCCGGGCCGCACCGGCTTCGGTCGAGGCCGGCGGCGGTCAGATAGCGGTTCGCCGATGAATTGTCGTAATGAGCCGTCACCAGCAATTTGCTCCCCGCCGGCAGCTGCAGCGGCGTCGCCAGCTCATAAGCCGGCTGCCAATGGAAGTCGTAGTGCGGCACCGTCAACACCGTCACCTCATGCCCATCGGGATACACCACTGAATACTTGAAATCCTTGCCGCGCATGTGGGCATGCGGTTGCAGCTGATAAATCGTCAGCGGCAAGCGGTAAGCCGTGACCCCGACGAGCTCATAGTTCGCGGCATACGGTGCGATCGGCGGAACGGCGAAGTCGGTGCCCTCCGCCTTCGATCCGGCGGCATCGGTCAACAACTCCCGACCGTTGGCGATGAGCGTCGCTACCGCGGCGGGCGCCCTGAACAACTGGTGTTCAGGCTTGGCGGTTTGCAACCACAGGCCGAGTTCAGAATGATTGCGTTCCGGCTGGCCCGTCGTCGCATAGTGAATGTTGAAATTGATGTACATGTTGTCGCCCGCCTTGAGAAGCCTACCGCTGTCGTTCTCATACCGTTCGAGCGTGGTTCCCGGCGTGTAGACGCCGAGCATATCGTAAGCACCCGAGTTGAGCGGATCCGTCACGGCGGGTCGCATGTTCGTGAGCGCATCGTCGGCTAAGCCCATCTGTCGCGCGACGCTCGCCAAAGCATCGAGGTCGGCCGGTTGCATACCCTCAGGGAGCGTCACTTCGGTGATGCCCATGTGGTGCACGAGCAGATTGTTGCCGGGCCGTACTTGCAGAGCGACGATCCACGTGTCGTCGCGGAGGGGAACTTTCACCCGTTGTTGAACGTAGGGAATTTCGCCGCTCGCCGCCACCGATACTTCCGGTAACTCGAGCACCGCATCGGGCGGCCGTCCCATGGCGTGCGACCATTGGGACATGGAGTCGGGTATCGGCGCACGGTTTTCTACGGGGCCGCGGGGCGCGCCGGCATCGACCCAGGCTACCAACGCGTCGACATCTTTCTGATCGAGGCGGCGATCGTTGCGGAATTTGAGGCTGTGTGCCGGGTCAGCGGACCACGGCGGCATCGCCCGCGTCGTCACCTGCACCTTGATGGCGGCGGCCCACCGCCGCGCCGACTCGTAGGTCACCAACGATTGCGCGGCACCGATTTGGCCCGCGCGATGACATTCGAGGCAATTCTTGTCGAGAATGGGGGCGACATCGCGGTCGAATGTCGGTATCGCGGCGCCGTCGGCGAGTGCCGAGCACGCTGAGAGAACGAGCAAAACACCGGTTCTTGCAGCCGTCATGCGCGATCCTGTCGCCTACAGTGAATGACGCAAATCCTGCAAGGCGAACCCTGATAGCGCCCGTTCGACCGGCCAGAAGCGCCTGCCGTCGTGACGCTCGCCGTTGCGGTTACCATCCCGCAACCAAGCCATCGCCTTGAAACGCTCCCCCATTTCGCCCGGCAGCATGAGCCGTTTCGCTTGATTGGCCAGGCGTGCAAAGCAATGATCGTCTCCATCCGCCATGGCCCGCATCTCGCCGTCGATCCCCAAACCAGCCAAGAAAAACGCCTGCGTCGTGAATCCCGCGACCTCGCAGCCGGCGGCCGCGCCTGCTTCGGCAAGCGAGGTAAAATCCACCCAGGCTGTAATGTCCTGCAAACCCGGGTAGCGGAACGGATCGTCGAAGGCGCGCTGCCGCAAATGACAGAGCAGCGTGCCCTCGTGACGTTCGGGTAGATAGTATTGCGGTCGCGGCAGACCATAATCGAACCAAAAAACTGCGCCGCGACGCAGTGACTCGGCAACCAGCCGACCGAAGGGACGCAGCCGAGGGCAATACTCTGATTCGTAGCCGTCACGCCAACCCGGCGCGGCGGCCGCGAGTTCGTCGACGTCCGCAGCGAGCCACGTCGGCGCGGCCCGCGGCGCCCAAGTCAATTCCGTACCGCTGCATGTAACGCCCAGTTCGGCGCAGGCGCCGCGCTGCCAACGGAAGCGGGCGACGGGCAATGCATCGAGCACCTCGTTGGCCAGGATCACGCCGTCGAGCGCGGGGCTCGGCGGAGCGTCGAGCCACATCACGCGCGCCAGGTATTGCGGCACGCGGGCGGCCAGCAGCGTGCGCTGCCGTTCGCGTAGATCGGCGCTCACTTCGACGATGTAGTAGCGGTCGGGAAGGCATGCCAAAGAATCGAGACGCGTGAGTACATCGACCGCCAGCTGGCCGGTACCAGCTCCCAACTCGCAAATCGAACCGCTCTCGAGTTCGTGCAAGACTTCGGCACATTGTCGGGCGACGCAGGCACCGAACAACGGCGACACTTCGGGTGCCGTGACGAAATCGCCGCCGGCACCCATTTTTTGAGTCCCCGCCGAGTAATAGCCCAATCCGGGGGCGTACAGCGCGAGATACATGTAGCGCTCGAAGCTTATCCATCCATCGGCAGCGGCGATGGCTCCCAGCAACAGCGCGCGGACCCGTGCCGAGTGCTCGAGTTCGTCCGAGTTCAAGCCCGTCTCAGAGCGCACCGGTACCCCGCGGAATCACAATCCGGTATCTTTCCCAGGCATGACGACCCCTCGCATGACAACGACTCCGGACGCCTCTTCTCTGCGCGAGCGCGTGGTGCTGATTACCGGCGGCGCCCGCCGGGTCGGCGCCGAGATCGTGCGTGCGCTGCACGGTGCGGGAGCCAATGTCGTTGTCCATTATCGCGATTCCGGCGCGGCGGCCGAACGGCTTGCCGACGAGCTCAACGCGCAGCGTCCGCGCAGCATTGCCATCGAACGTGCCGATCTGTTGGACGGGGAAACACCCGACAGACTCGTCGCAGCGGTGTTGCGCGAGTTCGGGCGCCTCGACGTACTCGTCAACAATGCCTCCACGTTCTATCCGACCGCCATGGGCGAGATCACGCCGGCGCAATGGGACGATCTGATCGGCACCAATTTGAAGGCGCCATTGTTTCTGTCGCAGTCGGCCGCGCCCAGTCTGCGAGCCGGTCAAGGACTCATCCTCAACATCGTCGACATCCACGCACTGCGTCCGCTCAAAAGGCATCCTCTCTACAGCGTCGCCAAGGCGGGGCTTGCCATGTTGACCCGCTCGTTGGCGCGCGAATTGGGCCCGGACATCCGCGTCAACGGCATTGCCCCGGGGCCCGTAATGTGGCCGGAACGTCCCGTCGACGATGCGCTGAAGCGCGAGATCGTTGCGAAGACCGCGCTCAAACGCCACGGCACTCCGCAGGATATCGCACGCACCGCCTTGTTTCTGGCGCAGGACGCGCCGTACATCACCGGTCAAATCATTGCCGTGGACGGTGGGCGGAGCATTTAAGAATTTTTCGCGGCGTTTCGCGGCGCAGCGCTCTTGGCGCGCCGCCGCGAGGCAGGTGCAGCCTCGACTGCAGCCGTAGCCGCCGCCGGCATAGGTACGCGGATCATGTTGCGTACGGTATCGATGTCGTTCGACAACGGCCGGTCGTCCCGATAGTGAGGTATGCGGCTGCGTACCGCTTGATACACGATGTCGGTGTTGGCCGCGCGTGCGAGGCCGCCGGTCTGCAAATCGTAGGCTTGTGCCGCCGCCAACAACTCGATGCTCAAGATGAATTCCGCGTTATCCAATATCTTGAGTAATTTCAATGCTGCGGGTGTCGCATGACACAGATGATCTTCCTGCAGACCCGAGGTGACGCCGCCGTCGAGGCTGGCCGGCGCCGCCAGTCTGCGATTGTCGGCGACCAGTGACACCGCGGTGTATTGCGCGATCATGAAGCCCGATCCGGCGCCGCTGTCGGATGCCAGAAATGCCGGCAAGCCGCTCACCAGCGGATTGATCAGGCGATCCGTGCGCCGCTCCGACATCGCCGCGACTTCAGCCATTGCAATGCCGAGCGCGTCGGCGCTCAAGCCGATGGCGGCACCGACCGCGTTGGCCGACGACAACGCGCGCGGCGCATCCTCTTCGCCGACCACGATGGGGTTGTCGGTCGCGGCGACGAGTTCGGCATCCACGACCTCAGCGGTGCGCTCAAAGATCTCCCGAGCCGCTCCGTGCACCTGAGGTATCGCACGCAGACTCAGGGCGTCTTGCGTGCGGCGCCCCTCGCCCGCGGCGAGCAGCGCGCTACCCTCGAGCAACGACCGCAGTCGCTCGCCAACCTCCGACACCCGCGCGGAGGAGCGCACGTCCAAGACCTCGGGTGCGAATGCCGCGAGCTGTCCATGCAGGTTTTCGAACGTCATGGCCGAAATGACATCGGCCCAATTGAGCAAGCGTTCGGCGCGCAGCAAGGCGAGCGCCGCGAGGCCGCTGACGCAGGGCGTTCCATTGACCAGGCTCAGCCCCTCCTTGGCCTCCAACACCAGCGGCGGCAGCTCGAGCGCTGGCAGCACGTCGGCGCAGCGGCGGCGTACATCGCCTTGCCGGACATGGCTCTCGCCCAACACGACGAGACCGACATGCGCCATGTGCGACAAGTAACCCAAGGATCCCTGAGCCGGTACCTCGGGGGTGCAATCGTGCGCCAACAACGCCAATAGCCGCTCGACCAGCTCCAGTCGCACACCGGAATAGCCATGCGCGAAATTGTTGACGGCGGCGGCCATGATGGCGCGCACCTCGGCACGTCCCAGGGCCGGCCCCACCCCGACGGCGTGACTCATGACGATGTTGCGCGACAGGTGCCGCAGCTGCGAGGGCTCGACGATGACATCGCATAGAGCGCCCACCCCGGTGTTGATCCCGTAAGCGCGAATGCCTTTGGCGACGATCGATTCGACCAGACGACGCGCGGCCCGCACGCGCTGCTCGGCGTGTTCGGATAGGGCAAGACTTGCACCCTCGGCAACGGCGGCCACCTGCCGCCACGACAACGGCTCATGGATCGAAACGGAAGTCGACATGGAGGGCCTTAGGTGGTCGCGCGCTGCGCGCGCCACTCGGCGAGACTGGCTCTATCGCGTCGCAAGGCGACGCCGACGTCGCGCGAACCGCGGACGGCACCCGGCTTGCTCAGGACGATGGCCACGGACTCGACGGAAAATTCCTCGAGAATCAGCATGGCGACGTGCTCCGATAGCGTCTCCACGAGATGAAATCGGGACGCCTCGACGAAGGCGAGCACGCGTTTGGCCACGGCTTTGTAGTTCAACGTATCCGCTATCGAATCGGTCAGTGCCGCCTTGCGGATGTCGGCGCTCAATTCGACGTCGATGAGCACGGTCTGTTTGACCTGTCGCTCCCAATCGAAGATACCGATGATTGTCTCGGCCTTGAGGGCGTGTACGAAAATTTTATCCATCAACCATGGAACCCCTGTATCGATGCTCTTCGAGAGGCCAATTGGCCCTCGCACCCAACCCCAACGCCGCTGTTTCCGACAGCCCGTTCGCCAGCAGCCGCAGGCAGCCTGCCAAAGCGATCATCGCGCCGTTGTCCGTGCAGAATTCCGTGCGTGGGAAAAACAGTCTTGCGCCGCTATCCGCCGCCACTGTACCCAGTCGCGCGCGCAGTTTCAGATTGGCGCCCACGCCGCCGGCCACCACCAGACGCTGATATCCCGTGACGCGCAAAGCCCGGCGTGATTTCTCCGCGAGGGTCTCGACGACGGCCTCCTCGAATGCATACGCCACGTCGGCTCGCGACTGCTCGTCCAGAACTCGGCCCCGCAAGGCTACTAGGGCGGCAGTCTTCAAGCCACTGAAACTGAACTGCAAACCCGGCCGGTCCAACAAGGGGCGCGGAAACACCAAACGCCCGGCGCGGCCACCGCGCGCCAAACTCGCCAACGCCGCGCCGCCTGGATAAGGCAACCCGAGCATTTTTGCGGTCTTATCGAACGCCTCGCCGGCCGCATCATCGAGAGTTTCGCCGAGAATGCGGTAATGTCCGAGATTCTGCACGTCCACCAACTGCGTGTGACCGCCGGACACCAGCAACGCCAGGAAAGGAAAGGCCGGCGCGGGGTCCTCCAGCAAGGGCGCCAGCAGATGCCCCTCGAGATGATGAACGCCGATCGCCGGTTTGCCCCAGGCATACGCCAGACTGCGCGCGAAGCCGGCGCCTGTCAGCAAGGCACCGATGAGCCCGGGACCTGCCGTGTAAGCTACGCCATCGATGGCGTCGCGATCGCACTTCGCCTCGGCCAACGCTTCCCGCACCAGCGGCAGCAGTCGCCTCACGTGATCCCGGGAGGCCAGTTCAGGCACCACGCCGCCGTACGCCTGGTGCATTGCAACCTGACTGTACAGCCGATGCGACAGCAGCCCTCGTTCCTGGTCGTACACGGCAACCGCCGTTTCGTCGCAGGACGTTTCGATTCCGATCACCCGCATATCGCTGTTCCCTTCCGCAATTCTTTGCCTTTTGTGGGGACGCCGATTAGAATGCGCGCCCTTGTCGCCGAATGCCGGCGTCACTTTGCCTGGAAATTGAGGTTTTTGAATGCCCAGCGTTCGCGTCCGCGAAAACGAATATTTTGATGCCGCCCTGCGTCGCTTCAAGCGAGCTTGTGAAAAAGCGGGCGTCCTCACCGAGCTGCGTCGCCGGGAATTCTACGAGAAGCCGACCCAGGAGCGGAAGCGAAAGAAGGCAGCCGCCGTCAAACGTCACCTGAAGCGCTTGTCCCGCGAGAACATGCGCGGAACCGGCGCTCCGGCCAGCGCTCCTGCCGCCGCTCCGGCGCGCTCTTACTAGCCACCGGCCGTCTGGGGCGCTCTTGTCCGACCTCAAAGGGCGAATTACGGATGATATGAAGGCGGCGATGCGCGCCGGCGAGAAGGATCGGCTCGGTGTCATCCGCATGGTGACTGCCGCCATCAAGCAGCGCGAAGTCGACGAACGCATCACTCTCGACGATGGACAGGTGCTGTCGGTTCTCGAGAAGATGATCAAGCAGCGCCGAGAATCGGTGGTGCAGTTCGAGGCGGGACACCGTCAGGATCTCGTTGCCAAGGAAAATGCCGAGATTGCTCTGCTGCAGGGCTACCTGCCGGCGCCGCTCGACGAGTCGGAAGTCGATGCGCTCATCGCCGATGCGATCGGCGCCACGGGCGCTGCCAGCATCAAGGACATGGGCAAGGTCATGGCCGTCGTCAAAACCAAAGCTCAGGGCAGAGCCGACATGGGCGCCATCGGCGCGAAAATCAAAGCCAAGCTCGGCGGTTGATCGCAGCGGTCCATGGCCGGCCGCATTCCAGATTCCTTCATCGACGAACTGGTCGCGCGTTCGGATATCGTCGACATCATCGGCGCCCGTGTCGCCTTGAAGAAGGCCGGTCGTGCCTACAAGGCGTGCTGCCCGTTCCACAACGAAAAGACGCCTTCTTTCTCCGTCAATCCGGACAAGCAGTTCTTTCACTGTTTCGGCTGCGGCGTGAGCGGCAGCGTCATCGGCTTTCTCATGCAGTACGAGAAGATGGAATTTCTCGACGCAATCGCCGATCTGGCGCAACGCGCCGGATTGGAACTGCCCCGCGAGGCTCAGCCGGCGCGCGACCCCGCCAGTGCCGACCTTCATGATGTTTTGGGTCTCGCAGCGCGATTCTTCGCCCAGAATCTCGCCGATGATCCGCGTGCACTCGGCTACGTGCGAGCCCGCGGTATCGATACCAAAACCAGCACCACGTTCGTTTTGGGCTACGCGCCCGATTCCTGGACGGCGGTACTCAACCGTTTCGGCGTCCATGCACAGGATCGGGCCCGCCTCCTTCAGGTCGGCTTGATCAAGGAACGCGATACGTCGGCCGGGGAGAGCACGGCCGGATTCTACGACCGCTTTCGGGATCGGCTGATGTTTCCGATTCGCGATGCGCGGGGGCGCGTCATCGGATTCGGCGGACGAGTCATCGACCGAGGCGATCCAAAATACCTGAACTCGCCGGAAACCGCGCTGTTCCACAAGAGTCGCGAGCTGTATGGGCTCTACGAAGCTCGACAAGCGCGCAAGGATTTCGCCCGCCTGCTCGTGGTCGAAGGCTATATGGATGTGGTGCGCCTGCATCAGGCCGGCATCACCTACGCGGTTGCCACGCTCGGTACGGCGACGACGCCGGAACATTTGATCAAGATTTTCAGGCTCACGCGCGAAGTCGTATTCTGTTTCGACGGCGATCGAGCCGGCCGTCAAGCCGCCTGGCGTGCGCTGGAGAATTCGCTCCCCGTGGCCCTCGACGGACGCGAATTCAAGTTCATGTTTCTGCCCGAAGGACATGATCCGGACAGTCTGGTGGCAGCCGAAGGCGCGCAGGCGTTCGAAACACGCCTGCAATCCGCGCTGCCGCTGTCCGACTATCTGGTGCAGCAGCTGATGCTCGACGTCGACCTCGAACATCCGGGCGGGCGTGCCAAGCTCAAAGCCCTGGTCGCCCCGTTGTTCTCGCGCATGCCGGACGGGGTTTATCGGGACATGCTGGCGGCCCAGCTGGCCGCGCGCGTCAGCATGCCGGTGAAGGCCTTGAAGACGGCCCTGTCGAGCGATCCGCAACGTTCGACCGCGCAGGTTCCGCGCAATCAACGGCGAATCAGTGCCGGTCGCGGCAATTTGCTGAGCCAGGCGATCACCTTGGTGATCCAGCATCCCGGTGCCGCGGCCTCCGTGCACACGGCGGAAGCGCTCGGCCACCTGAGCAGGCCCGGTGTCGGCGTCTTGCAGGAACTCCTGCGGCAGGCGGCCAGCATGCCCAGCCCGAATACGGCCGGCTTGCTCGAACGCTGGCGCGACCGCCCCGAGTATCACCGCCTGACACAATTGGCCCAGGCCGATTCGATGGTGACGGAGGGACAGGGAGCGATCGAGGAGCTGCGTATGGCCGTCGAAAAACTCTTGGAGGAGTACGGCCCCGGACGCCGAGTCGACGAATTACTCCAAAAAGCAGCGGAATTGGGCTTGAATTACGACGAAAAGACGGAATTAAGCTTACTTCTAAAAAGCAAAGGGCGCCCTCGGGCACCCGGCTGATCATGAACCATGTGTGGCCAGAAATTGACCACGATCGTATACTTGTCGGCTGAGCGTTAAACCTCCAGATTTCCAGAGGCCTCTACCTTGATCAAGAAAGCCCCGTCAGGCACTGCCACTCAAATCGCGGACGAGCGTCAGTCGCAGCTCAAATTACTGATTTCACGCGGCAAGGAACAAGGTTATTTGACCTACGCCGAAGTCAACGATCACTTGCCGAGCGAGATCGTCGATCCCGAGCAGATCGAAGACATCGTCAACATGATCAACGACATGGGCATCCCGGTCTACGAAAAAGCCCCGGACGCCGAAGCGTTGCTGCTGACGGACGCCACCGCGGCGCCTGATGAAGAAGCGGTCGAGGAGGCCACCGCGGCGCTCGCGAACCTCGATGCCGAGTTCGGTCGCACCACCGACCCCGTGCGCATGTACATGCGTGAAATGGGCACCGTCGAATTACTGACCCGCGAAGGTGAGATCCGGATCGCCAAGCGCATCGAAGAAGGTTTGGAGGCGGTCAAAATCGCACTCGGCAGCTACCCCGGTACGTACGACTTGTTGCTGCGTCATTACGAGACCGTCAAAGCCGGTCAGATGCGTCTGGTCGACGTGATCGTCGGTTTCGTCGATCCGAACGCGCCCGATGAAATCGCGCAGCCGCAAAACCCGAAGATGATGGCTCTCGAACGGGAAGAAGCCGGCGAAAACGAAGACGAAGCCGATGGTGAGGAGGACGAGGAAGCCGTCGACACGGGGCCCGACCCGGAAGAAGCCGCCAAACGTTTTGCATCGATTGCGAAGTCTCATCATCAGTTCTTGGGTTCGCTCGACAAGGTCGGCGCCAAGGACCCGAAGACGCTGAAGATCCGCAAGAAAATCTGCGGTGAGCTGATGGAGTTGAAGCTCGCGCCGAAAATGTTCGATCAATTGATCGACAATTTGCGCCAGCACGTGACCGAGGTGCGCCTGCTCGAGAAAGAGATCATGTTCTTGTGCATCAAACAGGCCGGTATGCCGCGCAAGGATTTCATCTCGACGTTTCCGAAGAACGAGACCAGCACCAAGTGGCTCGACAAGCATATCAAGGCGAAGAAACGCTACTCCGCGCCGCTCGCGAAATTCAAGGACGAAGTCGAGCGCCGCCAGAACAAGCTGCTCGATCTCGAGGGCTTGTTTCACGTGCTGATCAGCGAGATCAAGGAGATCAACCGGGAAGTATCCATCGGCGAGGCGAAAGCCCGGCGCGCGAAGAAAGAAATGGTCGAGGCCAACTTGCGTCTGGTGATCTCGATCGCCAAGAAGTATACCAATCGCGGATTGCAGTTCCTGGATCTCATCCAGGAAGGCAACATCGGCCTGATGAAAGCGGTCGACAAATTCGAATATCGCCGCGGCTACAAGTTCTCGACGTATGCGACCTGGTGGATTCGCCAGGCCATCACCCGCTCGATCGCCGACCAAGCACGCACCATCCGTATTCCGGTGCACATGATCGAGACCATCAACAAGCTCAATCGAATCTCCCGTCAGATGCTGCAGGAGATGGGTCGCGAACCGACGCCGGAAGAATTGGCCGTGCGAATGGAAATGCCCGAAGACAAGGTTCGCAAGGTGCTGAAGATCGCGAAAGAGCCCATTTCGATGGAAACTCCGATCGGCGACGACGAAGATTCACACCTGGGCGACTTCATCGAGGACACCTCGGTGTCCTCCCCGATCGATTCGGCCACCACCGAGTCGCTGCGCGAAACCACCCACTCGGTGCTGGCACAACTGACACCGCGTGAAGCGAAGGTGCTGCGCATGCGCTTCGGTATCGACATGAACACGGACCACACGCTGGAGGAAGTCGGCAAGCAGTTCGACGTGACGCGCGAACGGATTCGTCAAATAGAAGCGAAAGCCCTGCGTAAGTTGCGCCATCCTAGCCGCAGCGAGCAGCTGCGCAGCTTCTTGATGGATGACTGAGGGAGGCCGCCGGTAACCGACGCGGCGGCGCCGTCAGCCGCCGCATTTCAGCCGATTGCCACGTCCACCGTAAGATGCCGCTCGCTGCTGAGCGAGTTAGCCACGAGGCAGGTCTGTTCGGATTTCTCCAATAACTTTTTCGCCCGCTCGATGTCCGTGCCGGCCGGGACCGTCAACTTCGCATGCGTGTCGAAACGCGTGAAACGCATTTTCCCGTCGATCCGCTCGAGCGTTCCCTGCGTCTTCGCATCCAGATGGGTCCACACGAATTTCGACGCCGACGCAATGGCGCGAAAATTCAGCACGAAACAATCGGCTACCGATGCGGTAAACAACCCTTCGGGCGACCATTGATTGCCGGGACCGCCGAATTCCTTCGGCGGCGCCGATTCGATGACACGCATTCCATCGGCTGCGAGGGGCACGTCGCCATCGGGCCGTACCGCCGCAGTCACGACATAATGGTGGGGAAAAGGATGCATAAGATACTCCGCGAAACAGGGGATCCATCGATGAACGAGCTTGAACGGTATTAAACCATCTGCGTCAAATGAGCGCTGAATAGATTCACTTCAGGCCCATTGTCGATCAATCGCACGCGGCGCTCGAATCGCAGCCCGATTTTGACGAGCACCGCCATCGAGCCATGGTTTTCCAATGCCGTAATCGCCAGGATACGGGTCAACCCCACGGCATCCCGAGCGTAATCGAGTACTGCCGCCGCCGCCTCGGAGGCGTAGCCCCGGGCCCAGTGCGGTGTCGAAAATGCGAAGCCAACGTCTGGCTGCGGCAGCGTGTCGCGCTTGACGAGTCCGCAGATACCGACGGGTACACCGCTCTCGCGCAGACTCGTCAAGTAGAGGCCGAAGCCGAACCGGCGATAGCTCTCCATCGGACCTTTGAGAATGTACTCGCGTGCGTCGCCCACCGTGCGGACCCCCTTGTCGCCGATGAAGCGCAAGAAGCCCTCCTCGTTCAGCAGCCCGAGAATAAACGGGGCATCGCGCGGCTCGAGCTTTCTCAACACCAGACGGCCGGTTTCGACGACGTTCATACGCCGGGCACTAGCCCCAATGCAGGCGCCAGCAGCCGGTAGGAATGGCGCCGGGCCTGCGGATCGAACGTCCACGTATTGACGACGATTTCGGTGAGCTCGAGTCTTCGCGCGAGTGCGTGCAGGACATCCGCTACTTGAAGCGCCGTTCCGACCGTCGAGACCGAGCGCACCTTGTCGATGATGACGCGCTCCGCGGCGCTGTACGGCTGCGCTGCCGCCTGGTCCGGTGAAATCAACGGCGTCCGCTGGCCCTTTTCAAACCCCACGCGCCAATCTTCGCGCGCCGTCAATAACCGGCGTGCTTCGGTCTCCGTGTCCGCCGCCAACGCCCAGACGCAGATCGTCGCGTAAGGGGTCGGGTACCGTTCGCTGGGTCGGTAATGACGTCGATACAGCGTCAGCGCTTCCTCGACACCCGCACCGTCGCTGAAGAAATACGCGAAGGCGTACGGCAGCCCCAGATAGGCAGCCAGCTGCGCGCCATAGGCCGAGCTGCCCAGAATCCAGATATCGGGACTGGTCGGACCGGTGGGGTGTGCCGCGATGCTGCGATAGGGATGCTCGGCCGGCAACGGTCTGCCCGTCGTCCAGTACTGCAGCTCCTGCACTTGTCGGGGAAACTCGTCGGCGGCATTCGAGTACGGATTCAGCGCACGGGCGGTCAATCCATCGGAGCCGGGAGCGCGGCCGACGCCCAAATCGATGCGCCCGGGAGCGATGGCCTCCAGGACGCGAAATTGTTCCGCGACCTTGAGGGCCGCATAGTGCGGCAACATGACGCCGGCACTGCCGACCCGGATGCGTCGCGTCGTCGCGGCGATGGCCGCCATGAGTATCTCGGGCGCGGTGCCGACGATGCTCGCGCTGTTGTGGTGCTCGGAGACCCAGAACCGCGCGTAGCCGGCCGCATCGCAATCTTGCGCGAGCGTGATCGAATCGCGAATGGCCACGTCTTGAGTGCTGCCGAGCGAAGCCGGCGACTGATCGAGAACTGACCATTTCATGGTGCGGCAACCGACATTTTCATAGCCTAGACGTTCTGTCGCTTCGACGCCACTTTGCACGACAAAGTGCTTTGGTTCGGCGGGTCCTGTTAGTATGCGCGTCGCCCCGCGGCCCCGCCGCTTCGCACAGAGTTCATCGATCCCGTGAAGCTTTCGATCAAGACTGCGATTTTTGCAATGGCGGTTGCCTGCTGTTTGGTGGCGGGGACTCGGACCTCGTTGGCGGATGGCGTGAGCGCCTACATCCCCATGAATCTGGAGCCCGAGATGGAGCGTCAAATCGAGCGCGTGCTCATCCTGGCGGACGAACCCATACTGAAACGACCGTTTGCCGTCGCGCTGGTTCAGCTTGCGCTGCCGAAGGCGTGCGAACGTGACAAGGCGCTGTGCGTTAAAGTCAAAAAATACCTGGAACGATACTCGCGCGACTACGGCGTCACGCATGCCAGCGCCACCGGCGCCGTCACGCATGGCGCCAATGGTACGGTGCCGAATGAACATGGCCTGCCCGTGGACAGCAAGTACGAAATTTCAGCGCAGGCTTTCGTGCAGCCCAGCGACTATTTTCTCGCCACCGCCGGCGTGATTTCCTATCAAGGGCGCACGGTCCCGACCGGCTCGGTGATGAGCTTCGGGTTCAACTGGGCACAAGTCGATATCGGCTACCGCGATCATTGGTTTTCGCCCGCCACCGACAGCTCGTTCATGGTCGGAACCGAAGCCCCGACCATGCCTTCCGTGACGGTGTCGAATTACGAACCGCTGACGCGTTTGGGCTTTCAATATGAATTTTTTCTGGCCCGCATGTCCAGTTCCGATCATATCTTAGGTGGCGGGCAAGCCACCACGAAGGAGAGCCGCGGCAATCCGAAGCTCTTCGGCGCGCAGTTTTCCATCGAGCCGTTTAGCGGCTGGTCGTTGGGGGTCAACCGCCAGCTTCAATATGGTGGCGGCGGTCTGCCGGATTCGGCAAGTTTTCTGGCACGCGACTTTTTCAAACCGGGCGGACAATCCCAAACCCAGGGCAACCAAGAGGCGTCCTACGTCAGTCATTTCATTTTCCCGGGCAAAACCCCGTTTGCGTTCTACGTCCAATACGCCGGCGAGAACACGCTCGACGGCGGCAGCTACTTGCTGGGCGAAGCGGGACTCACGATGGGCATCGATTTTCCGAAGCTCTGGAATTATTTCGATCTTACCTACGAAACCTCTGAATGGCAGAACGGCTGGTATACCAACAATCCCTTTCTGGACGGCATGACCAATGACAGATTGGTGACGGGCCAGTGGGGCGGCGATCAACGCGTCTTCAATGACAGCGTGGGCGCGCGCTCCCAGAGTCTGCGCATCGGTTGGGAACCGCCGTTCGGCGGCTACCTGGAAGAGCGTGTGCGTACGCTCGTCAACCAGAATTATGGCGAGTATCCGTATCGACATTATCTCGACGTGACTGTCCGTTACTCGCGTCCGGTACACGACGTCACGGTGGGCGGCGAAGTGTTTGCCGGGCGCGACGTTTTCGGTAAATCGTTTTCGCGAGTCGCAGGTTTCGTGCGTTATGGCGGACCCGAACACACCCGCGATTACGATTCGAGCGACGATGATGCCGACGCCGCTGCTAAGACCGACGACCAGCCCGGCACCGAGTTGTTCGTGGATGCCGGCGCCAACGCCAATAAGCTCAAGATCAATTTGGAGCAAGGCCTACCGGTCACGACGACCAAGGTGATGTTCGGCCCCCACGTCGGTTTCGGGGCTCGTCGCGCAGTGTCGGACAACAACGACCTGGGCGTTCGCATCGAACTCGATCAAGTCGACGGTCACTCGCTGATCGGGGTGCGTCCGGTCGACTATCGCTACCGATTCGGAGATTTATTCGCACTGGGTCTTTTTGCAGGCGTCAATCGCTATGATCTGGCCACGCCGGCTTACTCTTTGTACGCGGGATTGGGCGGTCAGTGGCGCAATGTCTTACCCAAATGGGACGTCGGTGTGGACTTCCGCTATGCACAAAACATTGCCCGCAATCACGTGCTCGCCACCGACGTGCAGGGCGCGCGCCCGGACAGCTTCTACAAGATCGAAAGCGTCATCGCTTACATTTCACGCCACTTCTGACCCGCCGCCGCCGCGTTCGCGTCTGTAGGACAGCGCAACGGTGAGATAGGCGACATATCCTATAGGGCGGATAGTTGATTCCATGAAAGTATCGATCGATGGAACACCGCTGGGGTGAGAGAGTTGGAGTGGATTTGCCGGTGCGGATTACCGCGCATGCATTCAATGTGCAGCACGGCAGGCTGGTTGACTTGAGTGTGAGCGGCGCCTGTATCACCACGGATTTCGATTTGCGGATGTTGTCTCGTATCCAGATCGTGATCCACATACCGCACAAGTCGCGGTTCGAGGCGCCAACTCTCGCGGCCTACGTCGCCCGGGTTTCGAAGGGAAGCGTCGGCGTCGAATGGTGCGAGTTTGCGCCGCCGGCCGTCGGGGATCTTTTAGCGTCCATTGCTTCACGTCCGTACATGCGCCTTCGACGGCGCGAGCGACTGCCCGCCCATCCAGCCGTTGCAGCATTGTCGGAGCCCCTGCTCAAACACGGCATGTGAATTGAAGGCGGTCGGAGTGTAGGGGTGAGTCACACCTCCATGCGGCGCGGTCGCGGCTCACGACACTGAGGCGGCTTCCTTACTTCTGCACGATGAGGCTGAGGCGTGCGACGCGTCCGGCGCTGACGTTGACATGGTTGTCATCGAGGGCGTCGTAGTAACGACGATTGGCGATATTGTCCACATTCAGCTGCAGGACGATCCGCGACGACAATTTGTACCGTGCCAGCACGGATGCCGTCCAGTAGCCGGGCACTTCCTGGCGAAATCCATTTGTATCGACGACGGTGCCGGGCACTCGGCTGGAGGTGGCGTCGACGCTTCCCCCGACGGTGATCGTCGACGTGAAGTCGTAGGCGCTGAACACGCGCAGGTTCTCGCGTGGCGCATCCTGCAGCTGCGAACCCCTATCGCCGTTGGGCGAGGAAAGGATCGAGGCATCCATGTACGTCAGACCCGCCAACATCAACCACCCCGGCATGACGTATCCCTGCGCCTGGATCTCCACGCCCTGGCTGCGCGCGGTGCCGGCGAGTATCTGAAACGTAGGATCGAGTGGCGAGGTTTCGCGCAGATTGCTCATCACGGTCTTGAACAGGGCGCCGGAGACCAGCAGGTACAGGTTTGGGTCCCACTTGATGCCAGTCTCTACCGTATGGCTGCGCTCGGGTGCAAGTTCAGCCGTGGAGGCGCTGAGTGATAGTCCCTCGGCGGAAGGATCGAATGAGGTGCCGTACATGGCATACATGCTGACGTCGGTGAGCGGTTTAAAGACCACAGCGGCGCGCCAGGATGGAATGACGTCGGTGTGCTCCAGCGTCATGAGCGTCGGCACGGAGTTCTGATAATTCGCCGCGAACCGATCCAACCGAGCCGCAGCATTCAACGACCACCGATCGCTCAGCCCCATGGTGTCGGTGACGAACAGCGATTGGGTCTGTGCCGTGAAATGGACGATAGATTTCGGCGTCGCCCTCCCGGTGAAATACTCGCCCTCGTCGGGAGTGATGAGCTCGGTACCCGGCACACCCGTAAAGCTCAAGACCGTGGGGTCGGACACCTGGCGGCCGGCCTCCAGTCCGGCGACCAGGGTGTGTTTCAAGCCAAAGGTGTCGAACTTGGCGTCAAGGCTCAACTGATCGTCCAAAAAAGTCTGATGCACCGAGCCGCCACGTTCGGTTCGAGTGACGCTGAGCGTATCGAGCGAGGTTCCGGGCGCAATGATGGGTCCGATGCCAGGCTCTGCGATCCGATAATTCTGGTCGTACACACCGTAGCGCAACTGATTGCGCAGCCCCAGGTTGTCCGTCAACCTGCTCAGTAACGACGCGGTCAAAAGATTGACCGACACCCTCGAATAGTCGCCCGGAAAGCCATAGAAATTATCCGCTGGAACGTTCGCCGGATGGCTCACGTCGGTTGCCGGATTACCGACATCGATCCACGGCACACCGTAGTCCGGTTTGTCCCACTGCCCCTGGTACAAATAGCTGACGGTCAGCTGCGTGCTGCCCCCGAGGCCGATGGCAAACGATGGCGCGATGCCGACCCGCTTCGTGCCGACGACGTCCCTCCCGGCAATACCGCCATCCTGTGCCATGGCGTTCAGTCGAAAAGCCGCATCGTTGGAGACGGGAATATTCACGTCCCCCGTGAGCCGCTTGAGACGATCGGTGCCGATGCTGGCAGTGCCGGCCGTGAACTCGTCCATCCGCGGCTTTTTGCTGTCCTGTTCTATGGCGCCCCCCGTCGAGCCGCGTCCGAAAAGTACCGCTGACGGGCCCGTCAGCACTTCCA
>CAZZXZ010000011.1:0-14103 GCA_964658135.1 uncultured Acetobacteraceae bacterium
GCTTTGAATTCGTTCGTGCTGTAGTTCGCCATCGAAGGCCTCGCGTTGCAGGGCGCGTATAGTAGCCGGAACCCGCTGTTCTGGCCAATACGACCACGACGACTGCGTTAGGCCTAGACGCCTGTCCCAGAATGACGTCGACCCCGGTGCTACACTTTGGCTCCTTTTAACGAGGATTTAGCCCTGTGTCCGTACCGGCTGCCGTCCCACTGATCGTCATGTCCAATTCGCAGGACAACGTCGAGGCGATCAACAGCACCTTGCGCAATGCGGGCCATCCCGTCCATTGCACCTGGCTGTCGGATGCGCACGACCTGTCCGATGCCCTGATCCAGCTCAATCCCGAAATGTTGGTGGCGTTCATCGGTGAACCCGGCATCGACCTGGAGTCGGTGATGAAGGTCAAAAGCCAGAGCGCGCCGGAAATGCCCGTGCTGATCGTGCGCGACTCCGTCGACGAGCTGTCGATGGCCGAGGCCATGACCCTGGGAGCCCAGGATGTGGTCACCTTGACCAATCGCGGCCGTCTGCAGGCGGTGGCCACCCGCGAGTTGCGCGCCTACCGTCTCGAGCGCGCGCTGGCGAGCACGCTCGCCTCGGCGCGCGAGTATCGGGAACAACTACAGATATTCCTCGACGGTTCCGCGGATGCCATCACCCACGTGCAGGAAGGCATCATCGTCGATGCCAACCGCGCGTGGCTCGAATTATTCGGCTATTCGAGCGACGATGCACTGTCCGGCATGCCGCTCATGGATCTGTTCGAACAAGAGACCCATCCGGCGCTGAAGGGCGCTCTGGTCGCCTGTCTGCAGGGCAAGTGGACCGATCATGCGCTGAAGGTGCAGGCTTCGCTGTCGGACGGTTCGAGTCTGTCCCTCGAACTTTCGCTGAGCAGAGCCGACTACGAAAACGAACCCGCCATCCGCATCAGCGTTCCCGCACGACTGAAGAAGGATCGCGATCTCGAAGTGCGGCTGGCCGACGCCGTCAAAAACGACGCCTCCACGCGTTTTCTGCAACAGCGCCATCTGGTTGCCGCGGTGCGCGAACGCTGCGGTGCACACATGAAAGGGGGCGTGCGCCAGTTCGCCCATATCAAACCCGACCGCTTCACCGACATTCAACATTCGATAGGCGTCCTGGCGAGCGAGGACTTCATGGCGCAGCTCGCGGATCTGTTGCGCATCCAGCTCACGCCGGCCGATATCTGCGGCCGTTTCAGCGGCAATGGTTTTTTGGTGCTGCTCGAGCGCGGCACCGCGCGCGACGTCGAGACCTGGGCCGAAAATTTGGTCAAGCGGGTCGGCGAGCATATCTTCGGCATCGACGAGAAAACCTTGTCCGCCACCGTGACCGTGGGCTTGGGGCTGCTGCCTTCCGTGCGTCCGGACGCCGGCGCTGCCATCGCCGATGCCATCAATGCCACCCGGCGCGGACGCGAGCTCGGCGGCAATCAAATGTATGCCGTGGACAAGTCCGACACGGATACTCGAGTGCAGGCCTACGACAAGATATGGGTCAAGCACATCAAGAGTGCGTTGATGGACAACCGCTTTCGCCTGGTGCAACAGCCCATCGCCAGCTTGCTCGGCGAAGATAAGGGCATGTTCGACGTCTTGGTCCGCATGTTGGACGAACAGGGTAACGAAGTCCTGCCGGCCGAATTCATCGCGGCGGCCGAACGCAACGACTTGATGAAGAACATCGATCGCTGGGTGATCGGTGCTTCCATGTCGTTCGCCGCCAACCGCAAGGCCGAATGTATCTTCGTGCGCGTCTCGAAAGACACCATCCTGGACAAGAGCGTCATCGGGTGGCTCGAGACCCAGTTGAAAGCGCTGAAGATCGAACCGAAGCGCCTGTGCATCCAGGTGACCGAAGAGATGGCCACGCAGTACGTCAAGCAGACCACCGAATTTGCGGACAGCCTGCGCCGGCTCGGCTTTCGTTTCGCCTTGGAACACTTCGGCACGGGGCGCGATCCCTTGAAGCTGCTCGCCGACATCGCCATGGACTTCATCAAGGTCGACGGCTCGCTGATGCAGGGCCTGTCCACCAATCAACTGCAGCAGCAGCGCGTCAAGGGGCTGGTGGAAGCCGCCAAGCGCAAGCACGTCGAGACCGTCGCCGAGCGCGTCGAGGACGCCAACACCATGGCCGTGCTCTGGCAGCTCGGCATCGAATTCATCCAAGGCTATTTCGTCAATGCCCCGGAAGAGGTGACGATGTCGGGGGATCGGTAGGCTACGAGCTTACGCCGCCGCCACCTCGAGCCGGTCGATCTGCTTGTAGGCCCGCGAGAAACGCTGTCGGCGCTGATTCTTCTTGTCCTGAAACTGTTTCAGTTCCTCGTACCTGAGTTTCATCGGCGCGCTGTTCCCGCTGTACACCGTCAGCACCTCGCCGGGGGCGACCACCGCCATCGCGACCAGGTATTCATCGCGATCCGCGGACTTCTTGCCCGGGATGCCGTAGAGGTTCTGGCCCTTGCCGGAACTCATGGTCTCGATCTGCGCCACGGGCAGCGCGAGCACTTCGCCGTCGGTGTTCACCATCACGGCGAGCGCGTTGGCATGCGCAATCGGGCAGGCCGGCAGCACGCGGGCATTGTCGGGCACCTTGAGCACCGCCTTGCCTTTCCTGTTGCGCGTGTAGAGTTCGCGCAGCGTCACCGCGAAGCCGTAGCCCGCATCGCTCGCCACCAACCAGGCGTCCTCGGGCTCGCCGATCAACACCGCCGCGAAGGTGGCGCCGTCCGGCGGGTCGACGCTGCCCGACAAGGGCTCGCCGTAACCGCGCGCCGCCGGCAGCTGATGCGCATCGAGGCTGTAGGCGCGCCCCGTCGAATCGATGAAAACCGCTTGCTGCAGATTGCGGCCCCGCGCCGCCGCCTGAAATTCATCGCCCGTCTTGTAACTGAGCGCGCGCGCATCGATGTCGTGGCCTTTTCCCGCGCGGACCCAGCCCAACCGCGACAGCACCACCGTGGCCGGCTCGCTAGTCAAAAGTTCGGTCTCGGAAATGGCGAGCGCTGCTTCGCGTTCCACCAGCCGGGTGCGGCGCTCGTCGCCATATTCCTCGGCATCGTGCAACAGCTCGTCGCGCACCAAGCGCGTCAAGCGCGCCTTGCTTTTCAAAATCGCGTTGAGTTCGTCGCGTTCGTCGCTGAGCTTTTTCTGTTCCTCGCGGATCTTCATCTCTTCCAAGCGCGCAAGATGCCGCAGCTTGGTTTCGAGAATCGCCTCGGCCTGTTCTTCGGACAGCTCGAAGCGCTGGATGAGGACGGGTTTCGGCTGGTCCTCGGTGCGCACGATACGGATCACTTCGTCGAGATTCAGATACGCGACGAGCAGCCCGTCGAGCAGGTGCAGTCGCGCGCTCAGCTTGGCCAGACGATGCGTCAAGCGCCGCGTCACCGTCGATTTGCGGAACTCCAACCACTCCAGCAGCAGTTCCTTGAGCCCCATCACGCGCGGCCGGCCGTCCAAGGCGATGACGTTCAGATTGACGCGGTAGTTGCGCTCGAGGTCGGTGGTGGCGAACAGGTGAGCCATCAGCGCGGCGCTGTCCACCCGGTTCGATTTGGGCACGATCACCAACCGGGTCGGATTCTCGTGATCGGATTCGTCGCGCAGATCCTCGACCATGGGCAGTTTTTTCTGCTGCATTTGCGCGGCAATCTGTTCCTGCACCTTGGCGCCGGACACCTGGAACGGCAGCGCATCGATCACGATCTGGCCATCCTCGACGGCATACGTCGCGCGTGCCTTGAAACTGCCGGAGCCGGTTTCGTACATCTGCACCAGATCGTCGCGCGGCGAGACGATCTCCCCGCCGGTGGGCAGATCGGGCCCCTTGATGCTCGCCATGATCTTGCGCGTGCTCAGCTCCGGGTCGTCTAGCAAGGCCACGCAGGCCTTCACCACCTCGCGCAGATTATGCGGCGGAATGTCCGTCGCCATGCCCACCGCGATACCCGACCCGCCGTTCAGCAGGAGATTCGGCACGCGCGCCGGCAGCATGGTCGGTTCGTCGAGCGAGCCGTCGAAATTGGGCAGCCAATCGACGGTGCTGGCGCCCAATTCCTGGAGCAGCAGCGTGGCGTAGCGGGTGAGCCGCGATTCGGTGTAGCGCATGGCGGCGAACGACTTAGGATCGTCGGTCGAGCCCCAATTGCCCTGCCCGTCGACGAGCGGGTAGCGGTAGGCGAAGGGCTGCGCCATGTGCACCATGGCTTCGTAGCACGCCGTGTCGCCGTGCGGATGAAATTTGCCGATGACGTCGCCCACGGTACGCGCCGACTTCTTGTGTTTGGCGCCGGCCGCGAGACCGAGTTCGCTCATCGCGTAGACGATGCGCCGCTGGACCGGTTTCAAGCCGTCGCCCAGGTGAGGCAGCGCGCGATCGAGAATCACGTACATCGAGTAATCGAGGTACGCGCGTTCCGCGAACGACTTGAGCGGTTCGCGCTCGACGCCCTCGAAGTTGAGTTCTTGATCTTTCACCGTTACACCTGTGCCAGATTGCCCTTCGCTTCCAGCCACGCGCGCCGGTCGCCGGAGCGCTTCTTGGCGAGCAACATGTCGAGCAATTGATCCGGGCTGTCCGCCGCATCGATGGTCATCTGGACCAGACGGCGTGTTTGCGGCGCCATGGTGGTCTCGCGCAACTGCAGCGGATTCATCTCGCCCAACCCTTTGAACCGCGTCACCATCGGTTTGGCGCGGGGGTTTTCCTTGGCGATCCGTGCGAGCGCCCGTTCGCGCTCCGCTTCGTCGAGTGCATACACCACGTCCTTGCCGACATCGATGCGAAACAACGGCGGCATGCAGACGTACACGTGCCCGGCCGCCACCAGCGGCCGGTAATGGCGTAGAAACAAAGCGCACAGCAACGTGGCGATGTGTTGGCCGTCGCTGTCGGCGTCCGCCAGGATGCAGATCTTGTGGTAGCGCAGCCCGGAAAGATCCGTCGCCGCCGGCTCCACGCCGATCGCGATGGTGATGTTGTTGACTTCCTGGGATTGCAGCACCTCCCGCGTGTCGGCCTCCCACGTGTTCAGTATTTTTCCGCGCAGCGGCATGATGGCCTGCGTCACGCGATCGCGCGCTTGTTTGGCGGAGCCGCCGGCGGAGTCACCCTCCACCAGGAACAATTCGCCGCGCTGCGGATCCTGGCTCACGCAGTCGGTGAGTTTGCCCGGCAGCGCCGGACCGGCGACGATGCGTTTGCGCGCGATCTTCTGGCTGTCCTTGAAGCGCTGTTGCGCATTGGCGATCGCGAGCATGGCGATCTTCTCGCCCTGGTCCGGATGCTGGTTGAGCCACAGCGCGAAGGCATCCTTGATGACGCCCTGGACGATGCCGGCCGACTCGCGCGACGAGAGCCGCTCCTTGGTTTGGCCGGCGAACTGCGGCTCGCGCATTTTCATCGACAGCACGAAACTCACACCGTCCCACACATCCTCCGGCGCCAGCTTCAAGCCGCGCGGCACGAGATTCCTGAATTCGCAAAACTCGCGCACCGCGTCGGCCGTCCCCGAGCGCAGCCCGTTGACGTGCGTGCCGCCTTCCACCGTGGGAATCAGATTGACATAGCTCTCGGTGATGCGATGTTCGGACTCGAGCACCCAGGCGAAGGCCCAATCGAGCGCGCCGCCCTCGATGTCGCGCTTGCCGTAGAACGTTTCGGCCGGCAACCATTCGCCCTTGCCCAGTTCCTCGGCCAGGTATTGATGCAGTCCGCCCGTGTAGTACCACTCGTCCCGTTCGCCCGTGAATTCGTTGTGCAGAGTGACCCGCAATGTCGGGCACAGCACGGCCTTCGCGCGCAGCACTTGTTTCAAGCTGGGCACGGCGAATTTATCGGTATCGAAATATTTGCCGTCGGGCCAGAACCGAATGGTCGTGCCGGTTCTCGATTTCGGACTGTCGCCGACCACGTTGAGCGCCGCATCGGGCGTGCCGCCCTTGAAGCTCAGGTTGTATTGCTTGCCGCCGCGCCGCACCCAGCATTGCAGGTGCTTGGACAACGCGTTGACCACCGAGACACCGACACCGTGCAGGCCGCCGGAATGCTGATAGGTCTTATCGTTGAATTTCCCGCCCGCGTGCAGGCGCGTCAAAATCAGCTCCACGCCGCTGATCTTCTCCTTCGGGTGGATGTCCACCGGCATGCCACGGCCGTCGTCCTCGACCTGCAGGGAGCCATCCTTGAACAGCGTGACGTCGATGGAGTCGCAGTGGCCCGCGAGCGCCTCATCCACGCTGTTGTCGATGACTTCATGCGCCAGATGATTCGGCCGCGTGGTGTCGGTATACATGCCCGGCCGCCGGCGGACAGGGTCCAAACCGCTCAATACCTCGATGTCGGAGGCTGTGTAAGACGCTGCCATCGGGAACCTCGATCCGAAAGGCGGCGGATTCTAGCATGAGCGATTCCCATCGCCGCTGGCAGCCGGGACCGCGTTCGGCTATCGTCTCCACCCTATGGGAATAGCCAACGCTCAAAATCTAGTTCGCGGCATACCGGTTCTGCCGCGACCCTACGGTGTGCGGGTCAGCCTGCGGCCCGGCGATCCGTTCGCCAAGCTGCTCGGCAGCGACTGGCAAAAGACGCACTGGTTCTTCACCGCCGCGGAGCGCGACCTGAAACTCGAGGAAATGGCGCGCAAGCACGAATATTCGCGCATCGGCGATCAGCCCGCGCTGGTGTTCGAGAAGGTCGAGAATCTCTCCCAGAGCCGCAGCTTCAGCTAAAAACTGCGACCGAGAAACAGGTAAAAGGCACTGTTGCCGCGCTCGTCGTAGCCGCCGCCCACGTACACCGGCCCGAGATACGTGTCGAACGCCAGGAATAGCGAAGCGTCCTTGTGGGCGGACCCCAGGCTCATGTCGCCGGTGTGCTGCCAGGTGTTACCCACTTCCAGCGACGCTCCGATATAGGCGGGAAACTCGAACAGGTTTTCGCCGCCGCGGCCGACCTTCCGAAAATAAACGGCGCGCGAGATGGCGTAATCCGGGCCGTATAGCGAGCTCGGCGCCAACCCTGACAGATTCAGAAAACCGCCCAACGAATAAAACTCCGGCACCCGGTTCCGATTGACGTTGCCGTCGAGCGTGACGCCGGCCGACGTCCACCACAGCAGCGTGTTGCGGCCGAGGGAACGCGCCACCAACCAATCGGCCGACGCCCGATCCCGCACGTAGTCCGAGCCCAAGTCGGTGCGGTTCGCATCCCATTGCACCGAGAACGTCTCGCCCTCACGGGGGAAATGGACGTTGTCGAGCTGGTCGTAGCTGAACTTCAAGAACAATTCGCCGTCGTTGTAATTGCTCTCGATCAGCTCGGGATCGCCCACGCGCACGCGGGTGGAGCCGTTGATACGGTGCAGGCCGGCGCGGATCTCGCCCCAGTTGCCGAGATTGCGTCCCACATCGAGATCGGCCTCCACTTCACGGTCGCGAAAATCCGCCACTTCCGAATTGTCTTTGTAGATCTGCAGATCGCGATTCTCGACACGCGCGCTCGGCGCCACGAACCAGGTTCGTGCGGCGTCGAGGGGTTGATAGAACTCGCTGAACAGGCGCGGATCGCTGCCGATTTGCACATCCGTCTCAGATTCGGCGCCCAACGTATTGAGCTCGCTCAGCAAGAACCGCGCCGCCGCATTGAACTGCGTGTTGCCCTGGAAATCATCTTGTAGATTCAAGCCAAAACGCACGTAATTGGGGCCCCAGGATTTGCGGCGTGCGCGTACCTCGAGGCCGGTTTCATCATCCGTGCCGGTGGGTATGTCCACCAGGCTGTAATCCAGCGTCTCGAAGTTCCCCAAGCCATACAGTTCCGTGATGCGCGCGCCGACATCCACCGGGTTCAGTGGCTTGCCCACCAAGGGCTGCATTTCTGCGGTGATGGTTTTCTCGTAGCGCTTCGATTGTTGGTCGACGCGAATGAATTGGATGGGTGGCAGTCCGGGCTCGCGGGCCGCGCGCCGCTCGAGATAGCGTTGATAGGTCGCATCGTCGACGCGCAGGGCCGTCAATCGACCCATGGCGGCGCGGGCGGCGGCCGCGCCCTGACCGATGAGGCCCACTGCCGCCACGAAGTCCGTTTGCGTCGCCGTGCCCACCGTGGGCTCGATTAGCACGTCCTGCGGCCCCAGGGTGCTTTTCTGCCGATCGGAATCCTTGCGCACCAAGATCGCCAGCATCTGATTGGTGATGGTCAGGGCGGTGTCGAGTTGGGCACGATCCTGCAGCGGGAAACTCACGTCCGACACGATGAAAATGTCGCCGTTCATGGCGCGCGCCACGTCGATGGGCAAATTTTCCGTGAGGCCGCCGTCGACCAGCAGGCGTCCGTCGTAATCCACCGGAGCGAACACGCCCGGAGCGGAGATGCTGGCGCGCATGGCGATGGCAAGATCACCCTTGTCGAGCAGCACGGCGGCGCCGGTTTCCAAGTCGGTCGCCACGGCGCGAAAGGGAGTGGGCAGCCGGTCGAACGCCGTGCTGTTGCTGAACGGCAGCGTCAATTGCCGCAGCGTCTCCTCCAGCTTTTGACCCTGTATGAAACCCTTCGGCAACAGGATCTTGCCGTGCTTCAAGCCCAGCGGCAGGCGTACCAGGAAATTGCGGTCGTCTTGTTTGCGGCGAAAAGCGAGGTCGCGGCGCGGCGGCTCATCCCGGAACGCTTCCTGCCAGTCCACCGATCGCATGGTCTTGTCGATGTCGCGCGCGCTCATCCCGCTCGCGTAGAGGCCGCCCACCACGGCCCCCATGCTGCTGCCGGCGATGCAATCGATGGGTATCTTGAGTTCTTCGAGGACTTCGAGCACACCGATGTGTGCCATCCCCCGCGCGCCTCCGCCCGACAAGACCAGGCAGATCCGCGGGCGGATCAGGGGCGCCGCGGCGGGCGCGGGCGCCGCCGTGGGTGTGGGCGTTTGCGCGGCGGCCCACCCGCTGACCAGCACCCAAACCCATGCGAGCCGTGCCAGCCGTGCTAGCCATGCAAACCGTGCGAACGAGTTCCCCACGTCGGGGAACCGTTTAGAGCACGACGTTGACGCTGATGGCGTAAAAAGTATTGCTGGCGCGGTCGTAGGTACCGCGCGCCTCGAACTGTACGGCCGGCGTGCTCGCGAGCGCCGTGGTGACGTTGGTCGCGAAGGTCGCGAAGTCGCTGTACACGTAAATTCCCGCGGGGGCCGCCGCCGCCGGATTGCCGTACGAATAGTCCGGCAGCGTGACCGGCGGCAGGCTTTGCGGTGTCGCACCCGACGCGGTGGCCCCGGTCGAGGTGGTGGCGGTTGCCGTGGTGTCCATGGCGGCCACCGTGGCCATGATGGTCGGACTCGACGGTAACGTCGTCATGTCGATGCTCTCGGCGCCGATGCGGATGGTGCCGCTGCTGAAACTCGCATTCGACAAATCGATGGACATCCCGGCGGAGGACAACCCGGCGAACGGCGTCGAAGTGCCCGCGCCGCTCCAGAACACGCGCATGCTGGCCGGCAGGCAGTCCTGCGTGCCCTGACCGCAGGTGGCGCCGGCACTCGGCGTCGCCGCCGCCACCATTTGCACCGACAACTCATCGTTCACCGTGGTGGCGTTGAAATCGGGGGGTGCCGAGCCGAACGGAGCGACCGTCCCGTCGATCCACAAGTTATCGCCCGCCGTCGTGTCCGGCAGGACTATCGCGCCGGTGTTGACCAGGAAATTGGCGCCCGTCGGGTCCGCTGCGGCGCTCGTGCCGTTACCGGCAAACGTAAAATCGGTGATCGGCCAGTTATTGATGGTCTGCACGTTCAGCAACAGATTGCCGGTGGCCGAGGACACCAAGGAGCCCCACAAGTTGGTCGCGATCAAGCGCACGGATCCGGTGTTGGTGCTGTTCGCCCTGGCGTCGAAGGTCAGCCCGGCCGCGGGCGGCACCTGACTGGAGCAGCCGTTGTTGGAAAATGAGCAGAGGCCGCGCGCGATGATGTGTTGCCCCACGCCGATGGACAGGTAGTTGAGATTTGTCAGGCTGGTGTCGTTGTCCGCGGTGACGGTCGTGCTCGGCCCGACCAACAGCGTCACGTCCGCCGAGTTATAGATCGTATTGCCGGTGTTGCTGCCGTCGTCGATCTGCAGCGTCGCACCCCGTACCGTCAGCGTATTGCCGGTGCGCGCCACCACGTCGCCCTCGAGACCCTGGGTGTAGATATCCTCGAGCGAGCTGCCGGCCACCACGTATTTCACCGTATAGGTGCCCGCGCTCGCACTCGGTGTCGCCGTCGGCGTGTATTCCGTGTAGGCGGCGGTGATGGTCGAACTAGCGGAGGATTGCGACAACTGGGTCAGGCCGGTGATGCCGGTAGACACCACGCCGTTGATCGTATAAGTCGTGTTCGCGGTGCCGAACAGGGTCAGCGAGCCCAGGTCATCCGCTTCGTCGAAGAACGGCCGCACGTACACCGTGTACGTGTCCAGATCGACGCTCGAATTGATGAGCGGGCCGCGCACCCGGATCAGCTTGTTGTCGGGACCGGCGATGGCCGCGGTCAGGTACGGTTTGACGGTGACCGTGACCGGATTGGTGGACAGGTTGATGGACGATGTCGAAGCGGCCAGATTGATGTCGAGTGCCAGGCGCTGCGCCGCCGTGGTGGCATAGGTAGGCTGCAACGTCAGCTGGTGGGCCGGATCGAGGATCACGTTGATGATCTGCGTCGTGACCGCATTGCCGGCCGAATCGACCACCGTGGCCTTCTGCGGCAGGCCGTTGACCATGACATAGATCTGGGCACTCGTATAATCCAATTCGATGCTCGCCGACACGTAGGTGCCGGTCGGCACCGTAGCGGTGCCCCAGAGCTCCGCCACGTTGCCGAGCTTGGTGAAGTCCACGGTTTCGGCGGTGTCCAAGGCTGTAGCCACATAGCCGTCGGTGCGCGTGAGCTCCACGTAGTCGACGTTGACGATGTAGCTGGTGAAATCGCCGGGGCTGTCAGTCAGGGTGACCCAGGCCACGCCGTAACCGCTGTTGTTGTTGTTGCTGCCGCAGCCGGCCGCCGCCAGCACGGCGCCCAACAACAACCCGCCGAAGATTCGGCGAGCGGCGAGGTTCGTTAACAGGGACGCGATACGTGACGGTGAGTACAATTAAGTTCCCTTGGGTTTTTAAAAGCCGGCGGCCATCTCAGGGTGGGTAGTGTTCAGGGTGGGTAGAATAATGGCTTTCGAGAGCCGGCGTGCTGCAAAGTTCCCCTCGGCCGAGCGGTTCAGCCTCCCGGGCGGGGCACTTGCTGGGTGATGCAGTGAATGTTGCCGCCACCCAGCAGCACCTCGCGGGTGGCGACGCCCAATACCTTGCGCGTGGGAAACAGTCGTTTCAACGTGCGCATCGCCGCCGCGTCCCAGCGCTTGTCATAGAGCGGCATGACCACGTTCTCGTTGGAGACGTAGAAATTGATGTAGGACGCCGGCAGGCGATCCCCGGCCTGGCGCGGTCGGGTGCCGGCGCGCGCGTCGATGCCGGCCGCCTCGTCGGCCGTCATGTACAGCGGACCCGGCTGATGGATTTTGTGGATGGCGAGCGAGTGCCCGCGCGCATCGCGTGCCGCGCGGAGCCGGCGATAAGCGTCCTGCGAAATCTCGTACTGCGGATCCGAGCGGTCGTCGGTCCAAGTCAACGCCACGTGTCCCGGACTCGTGAAACAGGCCAGCTCGTCGATGTGGCCGCCGGTCTCATCGAGATAAACGCCCTTGTCGAGCCACAGCACGGTGGTGACGCCGAGAAAGCGCTGCAGCATCTTCTCGACCTCGGTCTTCGATGTAGTGCCGTTGCGGTTCGGATTGAGGAGGCACTCCTCGGTGGTCAGGCAGGTCCCCGCACCGTCGACGTGGATGGCTCCCCCTTCCAGCACGAACGGCGTGCGGTAGCGCTCGGCACCCTCGATCTCGAGCACCTTCTGCGCCACCTCGTCATCGCGATCCCAGGGGAAATATAGCCCACCGCGCAGCCCGCCCCAGGCGTTGAAGGTCCAGTCGACCCCGCGACGGCGACCCTTGGCATCGGTTACGAACGTCGGCCCGCTGTCCCTGATCCACGCATCGTTGCTGGTCATCTCGACTACCCGCACACCGGCCGGCAGCCGGGCCCGCGCATTGTGGAATTGTGCGGCGGACGCCCCTACGGTCACCGGCTCGCCCAAGGCAATGGCCGCGGCCACCGCCGCAAAGGCGGCTTGCGCCGGCTTCGCCCCGTCGCGCCAATTATCCGACCGCTCCGGCCACAACATCCAGCATCCCGAATGCGCGTCGTACTCGGCCGGCATTCGAAAACCGTCTTTTGCGGGGGTGGATGTCAGTGTGCGCAATGCGGGTCTCCGGCCGCGCATGCTAGCATTGCCGCCGAATTTATAGGAGAGCTCAAGAATGTCTGATGCAAAACCGTTTAACGTGCAAGTTCCCGCTGGCGGTGAAAAAATCACCATCGCAAACGGCAAGCTGCACGTTCCCGACCAACCAATCGTGCCCTTCATCGAAGGCGATGGCACCGGTCCGGATATCTGGCGCGCGAGCGTCCGGGTGTTAGATGCCGCCGTGCATAAAGCCTATGGCGGTAAGCGCAAGATTCATTGGTTGGAAGTTTACGCCGGAGAAAAAGCCAACAAGACCTACAACACCTGGCTGCCCGACGAGACGGTTACCGCCTGTCGCGATTATCTGGTGTCCATCAAAGGACCGCTGACCACCCCCGTCGGCGGCGGCATCCGCTCGCTCAACGTGGCGCTGCGGCAGTTGTTGGATCTGTATGTGTGTTTACGTCCGGTGCGCTGGTTCAAAGGGGTGCCCTCACCCGTCAAGCACCCTGAAAAAGTCGACATGACGCTTTTCCGGGAAAATACCGAGGATATCTACGCCGGCATCGAATTCGAGTCCGGCAGCGCCGAGTGCAAGAAGTTTCTCGCGTTGTTCAAGGAAAACTTCCCCAAACAGTTCGCCAAGATCCGCTTTCCGGAGAATCCGGGCATCGGGTTGAAACCCGCTTCGAAGGAAGGCACCGAGCGTCTGTTCCGTGCCGCCATCGAATATGCGATCGCCAACAAGCGCAAGAGCGTGACCATCGTGCACAAGGGCAACATCATGAAATACACGGAAGGTGCGTTTCGTAGTTGGTCCTATCAGCTGGCCGAACGGGAATTTCCCGAACAGACGTTCACGTGGGAACAGTGGGAGACCATCAAGTCCGCGAAGGGCGAGAAGACCGCCAACGCCGAAATGGATGCGGCGAAGAAGGCCGGCAAGATCATCATCAAAGATGCCATCGCCGACATCACCCTGCAGCAAATCCTGACCCGTCCGGACGAGTTCGACGTGCTCGCCACGATGAATCTCAACGGCGATTACATTTCCGACGCGCTAGCCGCTCAAGTGGGCGGCATCGGCATCGCGCCGGGCGGCAACGTCAATTACCTTACCGGACATGCGGTATTCGAAGCCACCCACGGCACGGCGCCGAAGTACGCGAATCTCGACAAGGTGAACCCTGGATCGGTAATCTTGTCGGGCGAGATGATGTTGCGCTACATGGGGTGGTTGGAAGCCGCCGACGCCATCATCGCAGCCATGGACAAGACCATCGCTCAGAAAACCGTTACCTACGATTTCGCGCGCCTGATGGAAGGCGCCACCGAAGTCAAGTGCAGCGAGTTCGCGGACCGTTTGATCGCCAACTTGTAGGCGGTCGGGATCAGCCGGCGCGCGCCAGTTCAACCGGCGCGCGCCAATCGCAACTGAACGGGTTGCGCCGCGCGCTGTTTGAGGACGTCGAAGGCGGCGATCCGGTACGCCTCGCTCATGGTTGGAAAGTTGAATATCTGTTCGATGAAGAAATCGGCGCTGGCCCCGGTCGCGATGGCGGCCTGGCCCAGGTGCACGAGGTCGGTGGCACCCTCGCCGAGTACTTGAACACCGAGCACGCGGGCGCTGTCGCGCGCGCAAATGAGGGTCAGAAAGCCGGACGGTTCGCCGACGATGTGGGCGCGCGCCACTTCGCCGAACGGCGCGCGACCGACGACCACCTCGATTTTTTTTGCTGCTGCCTCGG
>CAZZXZ010000011.1:14113-42848 GCA_964658135.1 uncultured Acetobacteraceae bacterium
GACAAACCGACGCAGGCGATCTCGGGGATGGTGTACACCCCGGTGGGCACGAGACTGGTCAGCGCGGGCGGCGGTAAACCGAATGCCGCGAGAGCCGCGCGTCGACCTTGATCCGCGGCCGCACAGGCGAGTGCCGGCGGTCCGATCGCATCGCCGGCCGCAAAGATACCCGGAATGTTGGTTTCGAAGCGCTCGTCGACCTGGACGTGTCCGCGGGCGGTGATGCCGAGTTGTAATCGCTCGAGCCCGATGCCGTCCAGATTCGCCACCCGGCCGAACGCGGCGAACACGATGTCCGATTTCAACACCGCGCCACCCGCGAGTGTCACTTCGACCTGGGAAAACCCGTCGAAGCGCGCGCCCTCGACCACGGCGGCACCCTGATAGCGCCCGCCCATGGCCACGAACGCGTCGAGGAAGCCGGCGCGCAGAGCAGGATCCAAAAAACCTAGTGGTTGCTCGGCCTTGTCCACCAACGTGACGGCGCACCCCAGCGCCGCGAAAATGGAAGCATATTCGCAAGCGATGACGCCGCTGCCGAGCACGATCAACGTGCGCGGCAGATACGGCAGACTCAAGATGGAGTCGCTGTCGAGTACGTGTTCGTGATCGACCTCGATGCTGCTCAAGTGACGCGGCCGCGAACCGGTGGCGAGGATGATGCGCGGTGCATGCAACACGCTGCGGGTGCCGTCGAGACGCTGAATTTCGACCCGGTTGGCCGCGAGCAAGACGCCCTTGCCGCGCACCAGCTCGATTTGATTGCGGGCGAGTTGCGACTGCAGGTAGCGGTCTTGCGCGATGATGACGGCGTCGACGCCGTGCAGCAGCGCCGATAAGGGTGCCTCGCCCTGCAGCCGTACCGCGAGCGACGTTGCGCTGCCGTGCATGCGCCGATACCGTAGCGCCTGCTCACGCAGCGCCTTGCTCGGGATGGTGCCGGACAGTAGACACGCGCCGCCGACCTGGGGTTCGCGTTCGACGATGGCCGCGTGAAAGCCCGCTTTCGCCGCCTGCACCGCCGCTTTCTGGCCGGCGGGCCCCGAACCCAGACAGATCAAATCGAAATCGGCGGGTGGTCGCATGCGCTACATACCCGCCAGGCTGCGGATATGATCGCGCTTTGCCAACATCGCCCGGCGATCGTCCGGGAAGACACCCAATTGCTCGAACACCGGCGCCTCGATGACGATGGCGTCGCTGATGAGCTCGGGCTGCAACGTGTGTGACGCCAATAGATGGGCCGCATGCACCGTACTCGCCAGATCGCTGTGCGCGGAGGTGCGAAACTCGCGCCAGTCGCTGGCACCGTCTTGCACGTCGCTGGACAGACCCCAGCTGGTCATGAGAAGGCGGCCGAAACGCGCTTCGAATTCGACCACGAGACCGGCGAACGCCTGCGTATCCAGACGCGTGCGTTGCGTCGTTTCGAAGCTCGACAACACTTTTAACGCAAGCGCGGCGCCGGTCCGGTGCATCAACGCCGCAAGAAAGGCGCTCTCGACCTGTTTTCGGCGTTCGCGGGCGATTTCCTTGGCCCACAGACCGGCAAGCCACCCTTCGCGCCACAGCTGTTCGGATTGTGCTTCATGGCCCGGTGCCACGAACACCTCGCCGCGCAACATGACGGCCATGGCGATGTTGCGCACCTCGGCCACCCCCAGCCAGGACACCGCCTGCTGCAAAGAGACTACCGCGGCGCGTGGTTTCAAGGCCGGCGAATTGGCGACCCGCATCACCTCGCCGGCGAGGGCGGAATCCGATTGAATCAAACGTGCCAACTGCGCGGCGTCGATGACCTGCTGCGCCGTGAGCTGCGCGAGTTGCGCACACACGCGCGGCAGCGGCGCGATATGCTGCGGCGCCATGAGCGCATCGGTCAGCCACGCGTGTGCGGCATGGGGGTTGAGCGACAGAACGACTGCTTCGAGACTCACGCGATACCCCGGAAAACAACGGTGCCGATTCCATTAGATCGGCACCCCGCGGCGATCCTTGAGCGTCGCGTGTTGAGGTCGCGTGCTCGACTGCAGTTATGTCAAACGAACGCTTTATCGAGCGCCTGGGCGAGGTCAGCCGTCAGATCGGCGACGTCCTCGATGCCGATGGATAAGCGCACCGTGCCGCGGCCAATCAAGGAGGCTTCGCGTTGTGCCGGTGTGTATTCCTGCCCGCCCAGGAGTTGCGGCGGCATCACGAGGGATTCGGTGGAGCCGACGCTCGACGTGATGGAGAAGAGCTGCAGTGCGTCGGCGAAACGATTGCCCTCCTCGTACCCACCCTGCAGTTCGAAGCTCACCACCGTACCGAAGTCTTTCATCTGCTGCTTCGCCAACGCGTGTTGCGGATGACTCGCCAGTCCTGGATAGAACACGCGTTTGACTCGCGCATGCGCGTGCAGGAAACGACTCACCGCCACCGCGTTGTCGCATTCGCGCTGGTAGCGCAGGAAATACGTGCGCAGCCCGCGTTGAATCAAGAACGCGGCGTGCGGGTCCAAGGTGGGTCCCATCGACACCACATCCTTGCGCATGTCGGCGATCGCCTTCGCGCTCGCGATGATGGCGCCGCCCATGACGTCGCCATGGCCCGACGCGTACTTGGTCAAGCTGTGCAGAAAAATATCGACGTCGGTGTTGCCATGATTGTGGAACCCCGCGAAGGTGTTGTCCATGATCGTCAACGCGCCGCGGCGGCGCGCATGAGCGGTGAGGTGCGCGATATCCGCGATCTTGGTGACGGGGTTGGTCGGGCTCTCGAAGATCACCAAGCGCGTCGGTGTGTCGCGTAGCACCGCCTCGATGCCCGCGAGGTCCTCGATGGACAACAAAGTGTGGGTCACCCCATATTTCGCCAGTAGGTGTTGCACGATATAGCGGGTCGGTCCATAGGATTCGATGAACGCCAGCACGTGATCACCCTGCTTGCACAACGAAAGCAGTGTGGCCGCGATCGTGGCCACACCCGAACCCACCAACAGACAGTCTTCCCGGCCCTGCATGCGCGCGAGCGTGAGTTCGAGCTGCCGCAGCGTCGGATTCGAGTTTCGCGAGTAAAAAAACCCTTCGCGATCGCCTTTTAGAAACTGCAGGGTGTGACTCGAGTCGTCGAATGAGAATTTGACCGACTGGTAGATCGGTGCCACCAACGGCCGGTTGTCCGCGGCCACCGCGACTTCGGGCGGGTGATTCACGAAGGTGTTGTCTTTCATTGGTGGTAGGTTACACACCGCGCAGCCGAAGCGGGTAAAATGCGAGCATGAACGCCGTCGCCAAATATCTGCCCAGCAGCGCCCCGCAACCCTCGTTGACGGAGCCGGCCTCGCGATTACGCGAAATTCCCTACAACTACACCTCCTTGGCCGACCGCGAAATCGTCATCCGGTTGTTGGGAGAGGCTGCCTGGGAGCTGTTGGACGGGTTGCGTGACGAACGGCGGACCGGCCGTTCCGCACGCATGCTGTACGAGGTGCTGGGCGACATCTGGGTGGTTGAGCGCAATCCATTCCTGCAGGACGATCTCATCGAGAATCCCAAGCGCCGTCGACAACTCATCGACGCCCTGCATCATCGTTTGAACGAAGTCCAGAAACGGCGCGATTCCATCGACCCCGCGCGCGACGCCAAAGTCGCGCAGCTGCTGCAGGCGGCGACCGACGCCGTCAAACGCTTCGAAAAACATTTCACCGATCTGGTCGCCCTGCGCAAACGTGCGCGGCGTCTGCTGGTGCGGCACACGCATGCGGATAACGTTCGATTCGACGCCTATGCACGCGTCACCCACGTCACCGATGCCACCGACTGGCGCGTCGACTTGCCGTTCGTGATCTTAGCGCCGGACACCGAGGCTGAGATTCCCGACTTGGTTCGCGGCTGTGTCGAGCTCGGTCTGACCATCATTCCGCGCGGTGGCGGGACCGGCTACACCGGCGGTGCGGTACCGTTGACTCCGTGGTCGGCGGTCGTCAACACCGAAAAGCTGCAGGACCTGGGCGAGGTGGACCTCGCGACCGACAGCGCGACCATCGGCGCCACCGTTCGCGCGAGCATCTTGTCGGGCGCCGGCGTCGTCACCCGGCGTGTCACCGAGGCGGCGGAGCGCGCCGGTTTCGTGTTCGCCGTCGATCCGACCTCGCTCGACGCGTCCTGCGTCGGCGGCAACATCGCCATGAACGCCGGCGGCAAGAAGGCGGTTCTGTGGGGCACCGCGGTCGACAATCTGGCGTGGTGGCGCATGGTCGATCCCGACGGCAACTGGCTCGAAGTGACACGTATCGATCACAACTACGGGAAGATCCACGATGTCGCGGTGGCCCGCTTCGAACTACTGTGGAAGGATGGTCGCTCGGCGGCGGCGGGCGCCCCGGTGCTGCGCCGCGAACAACTCGATATCGCGGGAGCCACCTTCCGCAAGGTGGGACTCGGCAAGGACGTCACCGATAAGTTCCTGGGCGGCTTGCCCGGTGTTCAGAAGGAGGGTTGCGACGGCCTCATCACCGCGGCGCGCTGGGTGCTGCATCGCATGCCGACCCACACTCGCACCGTCTGCATGGAATTTTTTGGTCAGGCACGCGACGCCATTCCCAGCATCGTCGAGATCAAGCGTTTGCTCGAACCCGGGCGCAGCGACGGCGCCATCCTGGCGGGCTTGGAACATTTGGACGAGCGTTACCTGCGCGCCGTCGGCTACGCAACCAAATCGAAGCGCGGCGCTTTACCGAAGATGGTGTTGTTGGGAGACATCGTGGGCGAGGACGCTACTGTGGTCGCCGCCGCCGCGTCGGAAGTGGTCCGCATCGCCAACGCCCGCTCCGGCGAAGGCTTCGTCGCCGTCAGCAGCGAGGCGCGGAAAAAATTCTGGCTCGATCGTGCCAAGACCGCCGCCATCGCCAAGCATACCAATGCGTTCAAGATCAACGAGGACGTCGTCATCCCGCTCGAACGGCTGGGAGACTACACGGACGCCATCGAGCGTATCAATATCGAGCTGTCCATCCAGAATAAGCTGGAGTTGGTCGACGCGCTGACGCAGCTTTTCAGCGCCGCGGCGACCGCCGTCGACGCCGACCGGCGCGCGGCGGCCTTGGCGCTCACCGAGCGCGTCGGCAATCACTGGCGCTTTCTGCTCGAGGCCATGAACTCGCCGCCGACGTCGCTCGAATCGGGGTCGGCCGCGACGGTGTTCGACCGGCTGCAGAACCGCAGCATCCGCGTCAGCTGGAAGACCGAATTGCGCGCTGAACTCGCTCGAATTTTTGTCGGCGCCTCCTTCGCTCCCCTGCTCGCCGAATGCGACGCCCTGCACAAGCGCATCCTGCAAGGGCGCGTTTTCGTCGCGTTGCACATGCATGCCGGAGATGGCAACGTGCATACCAACATACCGGTGAATTCCGACAATTACGCCATGCTGAAGACCGCCAATCGCGCGGTTGCGCGCATCATGCAGATCGCTCGCGACCTACAGGGTGTGATCTCGGGAGAACATGGCATCGGCATCACGAAACTCGAGTATCTGACCGAGACGGAACTCGCGGGTTTTCGAGCCTATAAACACCGCATCGATCCGGACGGGCGTTTCAACAAGCACAAGTTGATGCCAGGCGCCGATTTGCGCCGTGCTTATACCCCGAGCTTCGGGCTGCTGGGGCACGAATCGCTCATCATGCAGCAGTCGGACATCAGCACCATATCGGATGCCATCAAGGACTGCCTGCGCTGCGGAAAGTGCAAACCGGTGTGCGCCACCCACGTGCCGCGCGCGAATTTATTGTATTCGCCGCGCGATAAAATACTCGCCACGTCCCTGTTGATCGAGGCGTTTTTGTACGAGGAGCAGACCCGGCGCGGCGTCTCCATCAAGCATTGGGACGAATTGTCGGATGTCGCCGACCATTGCACGGTGTGCCACAAATGTCTGACGCCGTGTCCGGTCGACATCGATTTCGGCACCGTGTCGATGGCGATGCGCGACCTGTTGCGACGCATGGGGAAAAAACGCTTCAATCCGGGCACCGCAGCCTCGATGTTTTTCTTGAATGCGACCAACCCGCAAACCATCAAGATGACGCGAAAGCTCATGATCGACTGGGGCTACAAGGCCCAGCGGCTGGCCAATCGGGCGCTGCATACCTTCGCCAAAGCACAAACCAAGCGGCCGCCGCTCACGACGGGCAAGCCGTTGATCAAGGAACAGGTCATCCATTTCGTCAACAAACGCATGCCGGGCGGTCTGCCCAAGCGGACGGCGCGTGCGTTGCTCGATATCGAGGACCGGAATTACGTTCCCATCATTCGCGATCCGGTGGGGACGACCAGCGAATCGGAAGCCGTGTTCTATTTTCCGGGCTGCGGCTCGGAGCGTTTGTTTTCGCAGGTAGGCCTCGCGACGCAGGCCATGTTGTGGCACGTCGGCGTGCAAACCGTGCTGCCCCCGGGTTACCTGTGTTGCGGCTATCCGCAACGAGGCGCCGGTGAATTCGATAAAGCCGAGAAGATCATTACCGATAATCGAGTGCTGTTCCATCGCGTGGCCAATACCCTGAATTATCTCGACATCAAAACCGTGGTGGTCAGCTGCGGCACCTGTTTCGACCAACTGCAGAACTATGAATTCGACAAGATATTTCCTGGTTGCAAGATCATGGACATTCATGAGTTCTTGATGGAAAAGGGCGTGCAACTGGAGAACGTCACCGGCGTCAGGTACATGTATCACGACCCCTGTCATTCACCGATGAAGAAACACGACCCTTTGACCGTGGTCAATACGCTCATGAACAGCGCCCAGAACGGCGCGATCGAGAAAAACGATCGCTGCTGCGGCGAATCGGGCACTCTGGCCATCACGCGACCGGACATTTCGACTCAAGTACGGTTTCGTAAGGAGGAAGAGGTGCGCTCCGGCGTGGAGCGGATCCGCGACGGCGGTCACCGCGGCGACGTTAAGATCCTGACGTCATGCCCTTCGTGCTTACAGGGCCTCAAACGTTTCAACGACGATGCCGAACTCGATGCCGATTATGTGGTCGTCGAGATCGCCAAAAATTTATTGGGCCCCGATTGGCTACCCGATTACGTACAACGCGCAAACCGAGGCGGGATCGAGCGGGTATTGGTCTGACGCGGGTCGGACACTCTAACGCTCGTTCGAGTCGAGATCCGACAACATTTTTTCGATGACCGCGATGTCGGCCGGTTTGGTCAGATGTTGATCGAAACCCGCATTTTTCGAAAGCAAGCGATCGGCCTCGCCGCCCCAGCCCGTCAGTGCCACCAGCGCCGGATTGCCCGCGTCGGGCATTTTACGTATGGCACGCGCTACCTCGTAGCCGTTCATTCCCGGCATGCCGATGTCGAGAAGGACGACGTCGGGCTTGAACTCGCGCAACGTCGCCAAGGCCTCGGCCCCGCTATGCGCGATCTTCAACACATGGTGGCTGAGCTCGAGCAACATGGAAAGACTCGTTGCCGCATCGACATTGTCGTCGACCACCAAGATTTTGATCGGCTGCGAGTGCGGGCGAGCTGTCGCGGTGTTCGGCGACCCGTCTAAACACCCGTCCGGGCGTTTGCTGAGCGGCAGCGTAACACGGAAACGACTACCCTTGCCCGGCCCTTCGCTGTCGGCGACCACCCGGCCTCCATGCAACTCCACCAGCTTTCGGACGAGATTCAAACCGATCCCGAGTCCACCGCGGTCGGTGCTCACGCCACGACCTATCTGTGTGAACATTTCGAAAACTTCGTTCAACGACTCTCGTGCTATACCCATACCGGTATCGGTGATGTGAACGACCACCTCGTCGTCCATAGGCGTCGCGGTGATCGAGATCGAACCGCCACGGGCGGTGTACTTGGCTGCGTTATCTAAAATATTCGTGAACACTTGGATCAGTCTCGTGGCGTCGCCATCGATGAAGATGGGTTCGGCAGGCAGTTCCACTTCGAGCAGGTGACCGGAACGCACGAACAGCGCACCGCAGGCCTCGACGGCCGAGCGCACGACGTCGTGCAGCTCGAGACGCGCTTTTTTCAAGTCGATTTTTCCGCTGGTGACCCGAGCGATGTCGAGCAGATCGCCGATGAGATGCACCATTTGCCCGACCTGACGTTCCATCATCTCACGCACGTCGCCCAGCACGGCCTGGTCGTTACCGGCCTTTCGCATGATCTGCAGCCCCGTCCGAATCGGCGCGAGCGGATTGCGCAATTCATGCGCGAGCGTCGCGATGAATTCGGTGGTGCGGCGCTTGGTTTCCATCAGTTCGCCGGCCGTCTTGCGTAACGTTTCCTGTGCCCGCTCATGTTCGGTATCGTCGTTGAAGGTGAGCACCACACCTCCAGCGCCACCCTGCGGGTAAATGGAATAGCGGGTGGGCACCTGGTGCCCCTCTTTGTGCCAAAACACCTCGCCGGATACATGCGCAGAACCCCCGGTGAGCGCGGACAGGCGAATCGGACATTCGGCCTCCGGATACTCGCTGCCATCCGCCCGGTGATGATGAATAAGCGGGTGCAGCAACTGTCCGATCAACTCGTGCGGCTCGTAGCCGAGCATGCGGGCACCGGCCGGATTGATGAACTTGCAGCGACCCTCGGCATCGGATTCACAGATACCATCGCTGGCGAACTGCACCAACAGCGCGAACCGAGCGTCCGTGCTTTTGACGGTCAGATCCTGGGCGCGACGCTCGGAAATATCGCGTGACACGCCGATGACGGCCGGGCCCTTATCGTCGTCGGCGGCGAGGCGACGAAAGTGGGTTTCCCACCAACGAGGCGTACCCTTCAAGGTCGGGCAGAAACCCTCCACGTGAGTCACTGCACCGCCCGCGGCATTTTTGATGGCATCCGCCACCCGCGCACGCATGTCGACGGGCCACATGTCAGGGTAATAGGAGTCGAGCACGACATCCAACGATGCGGCATCCATCAACTTGAGTCCCCGCTCGTTGACGTATTTCAATCGCCCGTCGGGCGACAAAATCTTGATGCAATCGGGGGACGCATCGATGATCGCTTCGGCGGAATGCTGGACGGCCTTCATAGTGAGTCTACGATGGAGCCTGCGATGGCTCACGTACACCCGGCTCTGCACTTATCCCCGGGTAAATAGCGCTACTTGAGGCGTAAAGAATGTCCGACGGACTGACAGATTGCCTAAGTGCTCAGCTGCGGATTGGCCCATCCGCCCGCCGGTTCCACGTCGCCCGGCGGCGGACCCCAGGTCCCCGCGACATAAGGCGTCGGAGGTGGGAGAACTCCGTCTCGCAACACCGGATCGACGATGCGCCAGGCTTCTTCGACATAATCCTCGCGGGCGAAGATCGCTCGCTCGCCGATCAACGCATCGCCCAAGACCCGTTCGTACGCATCCATTTCGTTGGGTCCGGGATGCCGGCTTGCCTGGAGTTCGACTTCCTGACCCACGCCCGTCTCATCGGTATCCATGACCGTGAGCCCCATGGCCACGGTGGTGTCCGGACTGATGCGAAACCGTACCGAGTTCGCACCCGTTTTACGCTGCGGATAGACGTTCGGGGGACTGCGCAATCGCGCACGCACTTCGGTGCACGTGACCGGCAGTGATTTGCCGGCTCTAATGAAGAAGGGCACTCCTTGCCAACGCCAGGAATTGATTTCCAGCCGCAGCGCCGCGAAGGTTTCGGTTTGCGAGCCCGGCTTGACGCCGGGTTCTTGCAAGTAGCCGTCGAATTGGCCGCGCATCACGTCTTGCGGTCGGAGGGGCGCGATGGCCTTCAAAACCTTGACCTTTTCGTCGCGTAACGATTCGCTGTCGGGGCGAACGGGTGGCTCCATCGCGAGATTGGCCATGACCTGAAACAAGTGATTTTGCACCACGTCGCGGATGGTGCCGGTTTGATCGTAAAACCCGCCTCGTCCCTGCACGCCGAAATTCTCCGCCATCGTGATCTGCACGCTCTCGATGTGGGTGCGATTCCAAAACGATTCCAGCATGGTGTTCGCGAACCGGAAATACACCATGTTGTGTACCGGTCGCTTGCCCAGATAATGGTCGATGCGAAAAATGGAGTCCTCGGGAAAGGCATCGAGAAGGATGCGATTCAATTGCTGAGCCGAGGCCAGATCGTGACCGAAAGGCTTTTCGACGATGACGCGCGCACCGGCGTCACGATCCGACTTGGACAAATGTTCGACCACCGAGCCGAAGAGCAGCGGTGGAATCGCAAGATAATACGCCGGACGACGGGCGCCCCTCAGTGCCGTGTGCAATGCCGCGAAGGTCGCCGCATCCGAATATTCGCCTTTGACGTACGACAACAGCGCGTCGAGTTTTTTCATCGTATCGGGATCGACGCCCCCGCCGTGCTCATGGATGCTCGCGCGCGCGCGCTCCTTGAGTTTGTCGAGCGTGTAGTCGTCGCGCGCCACGCCAACCACCGGGATCGTCAAGGAGCCGCGACGCACCATGGCGTGCAGAGCGGGAAAAATCTTTTTATAAGCAAGATCGCCGGTGATCCCGAAGAACACCAACGCGTCAGAATGATTTTCCATCCAGAAGATCCTCGAGCTTACTTTTCCGCCGACTTTTCGACGTGCCCGCCGAACTGGAACCGCATCGCCGACAGTAGCTTGTCTTGGAACTCCGCGGCGCCACGCGAGCTGAAGCGCCCGAACAACGCCATCGTCAGCACGGGAACGGGCACACCTTCATCGATGCCGGCCTGGATGGTCCACCGCCCCTCACCCGAATCTGACACTCGCCCGGCAAACTTCGCGAGTTCCGGATCGGCGGTCAACGCGCCGGCGCTCAGATCCAGAAGCCATGACGAAATGACGCTGCCGCGGCGCCACACTTCGGCAACGGCGGGGAGGTCGAAATCGTATTGATAATGTTCGGGGTTACGCAGCGGCGTGGTTTCCGCATCGGCTTCCGTCGTGTGCTTGCCCACGTCCGCTCCCCGAAGTACACCGAAGCCTTCTGCAAAGGCCGCCATGATGCCGTACTCGATGCCGTTATGGACCATCTTCACGAAGTGGCCGGCGCCGTTCGGACCGCAATGCAAGTAGCCATGTTCCGAGGTGGAGGCAGGGCCGCTCAAGCCAGGAGTGCGCTCGATGTCACCCACGCCGGGCGCCAGTGTTGCGAACACCGAGTCGAGCGATTTCACCACCGCCGGCTCGCCACCGATCATCAGGCAATAGCCGCGCTCGAGACCGTGCGTGCCGCCGCTGGTGCCGACATCGACGTAATGAATTTGTCGTGCGGACAATTCCTTGGCACGACGAATGTCGTCCACGTAGTACGAATTGCCGCCATCGATGATGACATCCCCGGCGCCGAGCAGCGGTGCGATCTTGTGAATCATGGAGTCGACCGCGCCCGCCGGCACCATGAGCCAGATCGCCCGCGGCGTGTGCAGCTTGCGCACGAACTCTTCGAGCGAATCCGCGCCGACCGCTTTTTCCGCCGCCAATTGCGCGACCGCCTTGGGTGATGCGTCGAACACTACGCACTCGTGTCCCGCTTTCACCAAGCGGCGCACCATGTTTGCGCCCATCCGCCCCAGACCGATCATTCCCATTTGCATGCACGACTCCTCGAACCTGAAACATCGACCCTATCACGACACGCCCTGGACCCGGAGGCACATCGCCCAGTGTCCGCTGAGCGCGACCTCGGTCACCCGTCCGCGGCTAGTTCTTCCGATCCGCCTGCCACTTGGCCACCGCCGCCATGGTGTTCTCGACGTGCTTATCCGGATCCAACGCCGAATAGGCATAGATGATCTTGCCGTCGGGCGCGATCACGTAGGACGTTCTACTGGAATACGAAGTCATGAAGATCTTTGCGTCGTAAGCCTTGGAAATCTTCTGATCCGCATCCGATGCCACGGCGAACTTATTGCGGCATTCGCTCACCGAAAACTTGTTGAGCGTGTCGATGGGATCGTGCGATACCCCGATGACGGTCGCACCCATGGCTTTGAATTTCTCGGTGGCCTCCGCGAAATCGTGCGCCTCGATGGTACACCCCCGCGTGAAAGCCGCCGGATAGAAATACAGCACCACCGGGCCCGCCTTGAGCGCATCGGCCAGCGCGAACTGAAACGGCTTGCCCGCCAAGGTAGCCGTCGTCGTGAAGTCCGGCGCGAGTGCGCCCGGCTTCAAGGCGGCATACGTAGGCGCCGCCCACGCTGCAAGCCCCAACATAAGAACGGGAAGAATGCGCTTCATGATCGAACCCTCGATGCTGGAGACGACCATCATACAAGTGATGAGGTGGCGGCTGCGAGGTTCCCGAGCCTAGGACGTTTGTGTCAATTCATCGACGTCGACCCGCCCGTCCTGGCTGGTGAATGTCGGCTGGTCGCCGCTGGATTGTGACACCCCGCTGATGCGATGCTCTCCGCTGTCATAGGTGGTCACTTTCCCGTCTCGTTCGATCAGCAATCGCTGTCGATCCGGAAAGAATGCATAGCGCATGCCGTTTTGACCTCCGCTGGTGGACGGACTGCCCAAGTCGGCGGGCCACCATTTTTCACCCTCGGAGAGAGGGTTCATGGGCTTCATCGGGGTCATGGGTTTCATTGGTTTCATTGGTTCCATGTCGCTTACCATAGCGCTGCGCGCCAGATAATGACATCGGCTGAAAGCCGCTGTGTCTAGGGCACTTCGATGACGCTCGATGGAGCAAATGACCGACAGGCATGACTTAAAAGATCCTCTACCATTGCGGCTCTGATTTTCCGACACGAGCACCTATTTCATGGCGAAGACCGATGGCAAACGTAATGAACTGAAGACACGGCGGAACGCTCCGCTGATCACCCCGACCGATCTGGGCGCCAAGGCGTCCAAGGATATTGCCGGCGGGATGAACGGCATACTCGCCGACGTCTTTGCGCTCTACCTCAAAACCAAAAATTTTCATTGGCATATGAGTGGGCCGCATTTCCGCGATTATCACTTGCTCCTCGATGAGCAGGCCGACCAGATTTATGCCATGGCCGACCCCATTGCCGAGCGCATTCGCAAGACCGGTGGTTCCACGTTACGCTCCATCGGACACATTGCACGCTTGCAGCGCATCAAGGACAACGATGCCGACTATGTCGAACCGCTCGACATGTTGGCCGAGCTTCGCGAGGACAATATGTCGCTCGCCGGCCGGCTCCGTGAAGTGCACGATGTCGTCAACGACATCCGCGACGTTGCCACCGCTAGCCTGATCGAAAACTGGATCGACGAAACGGAGCGGCGCACGTGGTTCTTGTTCGAATCGAGCCGCGACGGCGACAAAACCGGCCACTGATACAGCGCGATGGGGCCTGCCCCCGAATTTAATATTGCGGTTGCGATCGGCGGGTGAGGCATTTGGCCGGCGGCCCATGCCGCGGGATAGGAGCGCGTTACGGGGTCCGTGCGCGCTCTTCATTAAATACGCCGACGAGCATTTCGAAACGCGCATCGATCGCCACTTGTTCCAGCGTCAGCGATAAACGGCGGCGCCAATTTGGATGTTCGGTCGACGTGGTGGGTACGTTGACCGGGCTTTCTTCATTCGTGATGTCGTCGAGTTGAACCATGGCAAACGCGGCCCGGCTGCTCGCCAGGTAGGCATGGGCGAAGCGTACCAATTGGTCGACGCTCATACCCTCCTTCGCCGGCAGGCCGGCCTGGCATAGCGCCTCGATCAACTCCTCTCGGTCGTGACTGCGCTCCTCGCGTGCGCTTGCCTCGGCTTCCGATGTCGGAAACCGCTGCAAAGCCACCTTCAGGTCCAAATCGCTCGACTGCCACCAAGCTCGCAACGTCGGCAGGTCATGGCTTCCGACCACCGCCAGCGCCAGCTTCGGGTAGGCGTGTGGCGCAATGAATCCCGCAGCATCTTTTTCGAAGAACAACACACGGTATGACAGGATATTGGCAGCCGCCATGTGCTCGCGAAAGCCTTCCGGTACGGTGCCCAGATCCTCGCCGACCACCAGACACCGGTTACGCTGGCTTTCGAGCGCGAGGATGCCGACCAGATCCTCGAGCGGGTAGCGCACGTAGGCGCCCTCGGTCGGCGACATTCCCGTCGGCACCCAGTACAGGTGCTGCAGCGCCATCACGTGATCGATGCGCAGACCACCGGCATGTCGCATGTTCGAGCGTACGAGGTCGATGAAGCTTCGATAGCCCTCCCGTCGCAGGGCGTGCGGGTTGAAGGGTGGCAACCCCCAGTTCTGTCCCTGCGGGTTGTAGATATCCGGCGGTGCGCCCACCTGCGCCGCACCGACGACCGCATGACCGTTGCACCAGGTTTCCGCGCCCGACGGGTCGGCACCGACGGCGAGATCCCGATACAGACCCACCGCCATGGATTCCGCGGCTGCCGCGGCCACACCCAGCTGAGCGTCGGCAATGAACTGTAGCCAGGCGTGAAACGAGATGGCGGACGCGTGCTCGACGGCAAACGCGGCGACCGCGGCGGATTCCGGATCACGATAGGCGGCCGGCCATCGATGCCAGTCGCCCCGGCCGGACTCCAGCCCCGCGAAATGCTCACGCAGCGCTTCGAACAACGTTCCGCGGTCCAAGAGTGCGCCGCCTGCGCGTCTGAACTCTTCGAACGCCAGCCATTCGTCCGACTCCCGAGCGGACTGCCAGGCGGCATAGATCATCCGGAGTACTGGTAATTTCAAAGCGGCCACGCCCGCATAGTCGAGTAATTTCGCATCGCGACACCGCGCAAGGTCTGCCTGAAACGCCGCCGAGGCGATGGTGGCTTTCGCGTCCGCACTGCGTGACCCCTGCGCCAGGCTCGCCACGTCGATGCACAACACGTTGAGCAACAATCGGCTCGCCGGCGAATAGGGACTGGCGTGTTCGGGGTCATCGAGGAACATCGCATGCAATGGATTCAAACCGATGACGTCGCCACCGCGGGTCGCGAACAGAGCGGCGAGCCGGGCAAGGTCGGCATAATCACCGATACCCCAATTGGTGGCCGACCGCATCAAATACATCTGGACGGTCACACCCCAGAGGCGCTTGCCCGCGGCGGTTTCCGGCGGCAGCCAACATCGGCCGGGGCTGACGATGAGCGATGTCGAGACTTCCTCGCCGCCGATGTACAGCCGATGATAGCCATCCGGAACGTCGTCGGGTAACACGAACCGTCGCTCCTCGCGCAGCGTGCCCGCCACCTCCTTGCGCTCGACCAGCTCCAGGGAGTCGAAGGAGACCGTACTCCTAAGATCGCGGCCGTGCTCCAAACGGATGTGAAACTCGAGGTTTTTCGTGCCGGCAGCCGCGCGGACGCCGACCGCTGGTGCACCGGCGCTTCGACACAGCACGCATACGGGCGGCAGCGACCGTTCCCATTCAACCCGGTCGAATTGCTCAAGCGCGGCACGTGCCTGGGTCTCATCGTCGGCGGCGATGCCCATGGCGGCTAGCAATGCCCGCCGCGTGTCGACCCCGGTGGTCTTCAGGCGACCCAACGCATCTTTGAATTCGGGTTCGATCCCCGCTCGCGCAGCCAGTGCCTCCAGCGCACTCGCGCGTTTTGCGCTCACTCGAGCGACCAACGAACGAACCAGGGATCGACGCCGCCCGACTCGTGTGCGCTGCCCTCTTGCCATAGCAAGCGGCCGGCCGCCGGCGGGAACCCGGCGCCCGCCACGGCCGACAGGTTGGCGGCCAAGCTCAGCTGTGCGCCTTGTGCCAGCTGCCAACGTACCAACACCGCGCCCGGTCCGAGCACGACGAAGCGTCCGGCGTGAGCGCCCGCCGGCACGAGCAACGGCCACAGCGACTCACGGCGTACGCGCAGCAAGTCACCATAGAGCGTGAGGCAGGCCGCATGTTCGTTCTGCCCGAGGTCGTGCCAATCGAGCTTAGCCGACATGAACGTCGCCTCGGCCTGCGGGTCCGGAATGCGGGCTCGCATCGCCTCGTCCTGAAATTCCGGAAATTTGGCGAATTCCTGGCGCCGACCCTGCCGCACGGCATCGGCCAGCTCGCCGTCGAAATCGCAAAAGAACGGAAACGGCTGCGCCGCACCCCATTCCTCGCCCATGAACATCATGGGTACTTGCGGCAACAATAAATAAAGCGCCGCCAGCGCGCGGATCGCTGCGGGAGGCGCGATCGACCCGAGCCGCTCGCCGAAAGCACGGTTGCCGATTTGATCGTGATTCTGGATGAACGCGACGAAGGCGGTCGGCGGCAGCAGCGCACTCGGTTCGCCGCGCGGTGCGCCGCGAAACTCCATCATCTGCCCTTGGAAGGCAAAACCCTCCGATAGCGCGCGGCCGAGCAGCACAGTGGCGCCGAGATAGTCGGCGTAATAGCCCTTGTCCTCGCCGGTGGCAGCGACATGCAGCACGTGATGCACGTCGTCGTTCCACTGCGCCGTGTAGTCGAGCGGTCGACCGTCCTCGGCGCGCTGCAAACGCTTGGCCTGATTTTCTTCGTTTTCAAGAATCAGATGCACGGAACGGCCGAGCGCCCGGGCGCGCTGCGCTAGTTCGTCGAGCACGTGCGGCGCACTGTCGTCCATGATCGCGTGCACGGCGTCGAGTCGCAGCCCGTCGAAGTTATATTCTTCGAGCCAGTAAAGCGCATTGTGGATCACGAATTCGCGTACGGGACGACTGTGGGGACCATCGTAATTGATGCCCGCGCCCCACGGAGTCTTGTGTCGATCGGTAAAAAACGCTGGTGCATACACGGGCAAATAATTGCCGTCCGGCCCGAAATGGTTGTACACCACGTCGAGCAATATCATGAGCTGCCGGGCATGCGCGGCGTCGACCAAGGCTTTCAGGTCATCGGGGCGTCCATACGAAGAATCCGGTGCATAGGGCAACACGCCGTCGTAACCCCAATTGCGACCCCCTGGAAAATCGGCGATCGGCATGAGTTCGATGGCCGTGACTCCTAAGGCGACGAGGTGGTCGAGCCGTTCGATGGCGGCGCGGAACGTGCCGGCCGGCGTGAACGTTCCGACGTGCAGTTCGTACACGATCGCCTCGTGCCACGGACGACCTCGCCACCCGGCGTCGCCCCACGCGTAGGCCGCCGGATCGATCACCTCGCTCGGGCCATGCACGTCGGCGGGCTGAAATCGCGAAGCCGGATCCGGCACGCACATCCCATCCGGGAGTCGAAACCGATACCGGGTACCGGGGCCGGCAACGGCGGCGGGCACGATCACCTCCTGCCAGCCCTCCGCGCCAGCGGCCATGGGCACGCAGGTACGGGGTGCGGCGTCCGCCGCATCCTGCGCATCGTACAAAGCCACCTCCACGGTTTTGCAACCGGGTGCCCAGAGGCGGAACTGCACACCACCGCCCGCCTGCAGCGTGGCGCCCTGCGGCAAGGTATGGAATCGTCGTGAGCCTTCGATGGGTGTCTCCAGTAAATCATGTAGACCGCGCAAGGGGATCGCCACCCACAGGGGGCGATTGGCGAGCTCGTAGAGCACTTCGTAAAGCGCCTTTTCGATGGTGAAGAAGGTGATCAGCCGCTGTGCCGCCGCCGCGTCGAAGCGCTCCGCCGACTCGGCGGCCAGGGTCTGTACGTAGCTCTCGACGTAGGTCCGCGCGGCGTCGGCATACCAGCCATCCCGGTCGATGCCATGATCGCGTTGTGCCACAGCGGCCGCATAACCGAACGAGCGCAGCATGCCGGCGACGTCCCGCAACGGCACCTGCTTGGCGCGCCGCTCCGCAAGCGGCCGCAGCGGTTCGCCTTCGAAGTCTACGATGACGACATCGTTGTCGCTCACCAAGACCTGACCGAGGTGATAGTCGCCATGATGACGCGTCTTCTGCACCGGTGCCGCAGGCAGCAGACCATCGAGCAGTGTGCCGAGCATGTGACCGCGGGCCATGAACCTGTCGGCACTGCGCTGCGACTCCGGCTCCAATCCATCTCGGCCGCCTTGCAGAGCCGCGCGCACTTGCTCCGCCATGCCGAGAATGTCCGCTTTCCAGCGCTGCCAATCGGCTGCGCTCGCAACCTCCGGATCGAAATCCGGATCCTGCCCGGGGGTCGCGAGGGCGAGATGCAACTGTGCCGTGCGCGTGCCGAGTCGGCCGATCCAGTCGAGCCCGCTGGCGCCGGGTATGCCGGAGCGATCGCGCAATCGGTTGGCGATCCAGCTCCAACCGTCGCCCTCGTTCGGCACGAAGGCCTGCAACACGCCGACCGTCGAACCGTCCACATCCAACCAACCCAGCAAGGCGGGAATGGCGGCGAAGTGCGCTCGCTCGGTCAGGAACCGCCCCATCTCGAGTTCGGGATTGATCCCCTGCAGCAGCTTGCGAATGACTTTGAGAATGGCGTGCGAGCCGATTCGGATGGAGGTGTTGGATTGCTCCACGCGACTGCGGTGGATGGTCCACTCGTCCGCCGCACCGAGGCTTCCCGCCGCTGCAGTACGGCCCGGCCGTAGCTCCGACGGAAGGTCGGTCGGCTCCACCATCGAGCGCACGAAAGCGCGCACGAAGTCGTCCACGGCGAACGCATCGCCCACCACCGTCCCGTTCGGCAAGCCAACGATGACGTCGGCTGCGTCGAGAGACGCGGCCGGCACGATCGCCAGCGGCAAGAACAGACGGATGGGCGCCCGTCCCGGCGGCTCGGCCGTCCAGACGGCAAGGGCTGCCGCCATCTGGGCGAAAAACACGGGCACGAACTGTGCCGCCGAAACCACGGGGACCCCGGCATCCTTGGCCGGATACCAGCGCTGACGCAGCAAATAGTCGGGCAGCGCTGACCGCACCGCCGACACCACATCTCCCGCCGCCGACCAAAGTTCCGCCGACGCAGGGATTTGCGAATTAATCATGCGGCGACAGTCGCACAGGCGCCGATGCTTTTCGATCCCGTCGACGCATCACTGCCTGTAGTAGCTATCCTACGGCGCAGCGTAACGTGCCGGCGGGTCAGGTGGGCTATGCGCCGAGATGTTTGGCCAGTTGGTCCGCGCCGCCGATGAGCTTGCCATCGATGAATACCTGCGGCACCGTGGCAGCGCCCGACGCGGATTTGACGCCCAACATGGAAAGGTCGTCGCCGAGATAGGCGGCTTCGTAGGTGATGCCACGATCCTTCAAGAGTTTTTGCGCCCTGGAGCAATGCGGACAGCCATGCCGCGCCAGCATGAACGCCGAGGCCGTACCCTTTTGATTCGGGCGCAGGTAATTCCACAGTGTGTCCGCATCCGAAACTTCGAAAGGATCGCCGGGCACATCGTCCTCGATGAACATCTTTTCGATTTTGCCATCGTCGACGAGCATCGAATACCGCCAAGAACGCGTGCCCAACGACGCACCGCGATGGTCTACCGACATGCCCATGGCCGCGGTGAACTCGCCATTCGGATCGGCGAGAAAGCGCACGCCCGCGGCCTTCTCGGCACGCTGCCATGCCTCCATGACGAACGGGTCGTTGACGGACAAGCACACGACGTCGTCGATGCCGTTGGCGTGAAAATCGCGCAAGCGAGCCACGTACCCCGGCACGTGCGCCGTGCTGCACGTGGGCGTAAAGGCGCCCGGCAACGCGAACAAGATCACCCGGCGTCCTTTGAAAAGATCGGCGCTGGTCACCCGGTGTACCTTGCCGTCGCGCAGCTCCGCAAGCTCGATGGCAGGAACCTCGGAACCGGCGCGGGATTGACGATTGCTCATAGCGACCTCTGTTTGTTGTGGACCCCTCGTGATCGTTGGAGCTTACTCGATACCGACCTGTACGCCCACCTGTGACGTCAGCCCGCCAGCTTCGCCAGACGGTTTGCGCGCGCCATCCACACGCTGACGCCGACGATCATCAACGTCACCACCGCCACGGTGAGGGTGGCCAGCACGTTGATTTCGGGACTCACGCCCAGGCGCACCTTCGAGAAAACTACCATGGGCAGCGTGCTGCTGCCCGGACCCGACGTGAAGCTCGATATCACAAGATCGTCCCAGGAGAGCGTGAAGGCAAGCAGCCAGCCGGATAGCACGGCCGGAAAAATGATCGGCAGCGTGATGACGAAAAACACCTTCAACGGACGCGCACCCAGATCCATGGCGGCCTCCTCGAGCGCGGTGTCGAAACTCGCCAGCCGCGATTGCACCACGACGGTCACATAGGCCATCGAAAACGTCATGTGACCGATGGTGAGGGTGGTGATGCCGCGGCCCGCCGGCCACCCGATGGTCTGTTCCAAGGCGACGAACAACAGGAGCAGCGACAGTCCGGTGATGACTTCGGGCATGACCAGAGGCGCCGTGATCATCGCGTTAAACGTGAAACGGCCGCGAAATTTTGCGAAACGCGCCAGACACACGCCCGCCAGCGTGCCGAGAATCACGGAGCCCGACGCGTTGATGACGGCCACTTTGAACGAAATCCACGCCGCATCGAGTATCTCGTCGTTGTGCAGCAGTGCGACGTACCATTTCAACGTCGGCGAATTCGCGGTGTCCCACACCGTCACCAGCTTCGATGCGTTGAACGAGAACACCACCATCGAGAGAATGGGGATGTAGAGGAACGCGAAACCGAATGCGATGCACGTGACGATGAAATACGAGCGACGACCATTCATCGGCTGCCCGCCGATTCACGTGCCTGCACGCTCTGGTACCACATCATGAAGGGCACCAAGATGATGAGCAGCAAGATCGCCACCGCGCTCGCCACCGGCCACGCGCGGTTGGAGAAAAATTCATCCCATAAGATGCGTCCGATCATCAACGCGTTCGGGCCGCCCAATAACGCCGGGATCACGAACTCGCCCACGGCGGGAATGAATACCAGCATCGAGCCGGCCAGAATGCCGTTGCGCGACAGCGGCAGGGTGATCTTGTAGAACGCCTGCCACGGGCGGCAGCCGAGATCTTCCGCAGCCTCGAGAAGCTGCCAATCCATTTTTTCGAGATTGGCGTACAGCGGCAAGATCATGAACGGCAGATAGGAATACACGATGCCGACGTACATGGCGAAGGGTGTGTAGAGCATCGTGAGCGGTTCGTGAATCAGCCCGAGCCAAAGGAGGACGTTGTTGATGACGCCATTCGCCTTCAGCAGGCCGATCCACGCATAGACACGCAGCAGCAACGATGTCCAGAACGGCAATATCACCAGCAACAAGAGCACGTTGCGGGTCGTCGACCGGGCCCGCGCGATTCCGTAGGCCATCGGGTAGCCGATCAACAGACACAGCAGCGTGGAGACGAAGGCCACTTTGACCGAGTTGAGCAACGCGTTGCCGTACAGGGAGTCGGTGAACAGGAACGCATAGTTGTCGAAGTTCACCTTGATGGCGAGCGAGTGCCGGCCGACCCATTCGAACAGGGGTTTATACGGCGGAATGGCGAGATCGATGTCCGAGAAGGAAATCTTCAGGACGATGACGAACGGCACCACGAAGAAGAGCAGCAGCCACGCGTAGGGCAGCGCGACCATGAGCCCGCGTCCCGTGATGCCGAGTCGCTTCAGGGGTCGCATCACGGGATGCATCAACGGGTCACGATCACGGGACTGGTCGCATCCCAGGATAGATACACCTGCTGATCCCACGTGATGGCCTCGGCGTGGCGTGACGTATTGGGCTGGGTGACGCGCACGATTTTGCCGGTGGGCAGCTTGACCAGATAGATCGACAGATCGCCGAGATAGGCGATGTCCTGCACCGCACCTCGCGCCACGTTGTCGCGCCCCTCGGGCGCCAGCGTCGACATGAATATTTTTTCCGGCCGCACGGCCGCCCAAACGACGGCCTCCGGCGCCGCGCTGATGCCGTGGCTCACGTACAGCGTGCCGCCCAGTTCCTCGGAGCCGATGCGCACATAGTCCGGCTCGTCCTCGATGAGCTTGCCCTCGAAGATGTTCACCGAGCCCACGAAATCCGCCACGAACTTCGAGCTCGGAAATTCGTAGATCTCGGACGGCGTGCCGGCTTGGACGATTTCTCCATGATCCATGACACCGATCCGGCTCGCCAAGGTCATCGCTTCTTCTTGATCGTGCGTCACCACCACGAACGTCACGCCGAGCGTATCCTGCAGGCTGATGAGTTCGAATTGCGTGTGCTCGCGCAATTTCTTATCGAGCGCACCGAGCGGCTCGTCCAGCAACAGCAGCTTGGGGCGCTTGACCAGCGAGCGCGCGAGCGCCACGCGCTGCTTCTGCCCACCCGACAGTTGGTGGGGCTTGCGCTTGGCGAAACCGCCCAGCTTGACCAGATCGAGCATCGTCGCCACGCGTTCGATGATCTCGGCCTTCGGCACGCGATCTTGTTTGAGCCCGAAGGCCACGTTTTGCTCCACGGTCATGTGCGGGAACAGTGCGTAGGACTGGAACATCATGTTGACCGGGCGCTCGTACGGAGGCACGCCGGTCATGTCCTCGCCATCGATGAAAATCCGTCCCGAGCTCGGTGTCTCGAAGCCGCCCAGCATGCGCAGCAGCGTGGTCTTGCCGCAGCCCGATGCGCCGAGCAGACAGAAAATTTCCCCGCGGTAGATTTTCAGCGAGACGTCGTCGACCGCCTTGAAATCCCCGAACGTCTTGCTGACGCGCTCGACCTCGACGTAGGGACGGGCGGACGGGTCCTGCCAGGGGGCGGCTTTGGCGGCTGCGCCGGACGTGGTCACCGACTATTGGCCCGTCTTGAATTTTTGCCACGCGCGCGTGATGACGCGCGTCTCCTGCGCCGAATCGGCCAGCTGTACCGCGAGCTTTTGCCGCAATTCCGCCGAGGGATAGATGCCGGGGTCATCGCGCACCATCGGCGCCACCAACGGCAGCGCCGCCGCATTCGCCGTGGCGTAGCGCCTGAAATCCGAGACGTCGGCCGCCACCTGCGGCTCCATCATGTAATTCAAGAAGGCATACGCGCTGTCCACGTCGGGAGCATCCTTGGGAATGGCCAACATGTCGAACCACAGGATGGAACCCTCCTTCGGCACGATGTACTTGATGTCGATGCCTTTATTCGCGTCGCGCGCGCGATCCCGGGCCTGCAGCACGTCGCCGTTGTAGCCCACTGCGATGCACAGATCGCCATTTGCCAGTGCCTCGATGTATTCCGAAGAATTGATGTTGCGGACGAACGGCCTGATCTGCTCGAGCGTAGTTTCCGCGGCCGCCAGATCCTCGGGTTTCTGCGAATTCGGATCGCGGCCCAGGTAATTGAGCACGGCACGGAACATTTCCGCCGGCGAATCGAGCACGCTGATACCGCACTTGGCGACTTTCGCGGCGACGGCCGGATCGAACACCAGCCGCCAACTGTCGAGCGGCGCATCCGGCATCAAGGCCTTGACCATTTTTTCGTTGTAACCGATGCCGTTGGTGCCCCAGGTGTAAATACTGCCGTGCGCATTCGCGGGGTCATGCAGCGAGACTTTCGCCATGAGCTGCGGATCCATGTTCTTGAGATTCGGCAGCTTCGACTTATCCAGGTCGAGATACACGCCGGCCTTGATCTGCCGTTCGAAATAAGAGGCCGTGGGCACCACGACGTCGAAGCCGCTCGCGCCCGCCAGCAATTTCGTCTCCAGCGTTTCGTTGCTGTCGTAGTAGGCGGCGTGCACCTTGATTCCGGTCTTCTTTTCGAAATCCGCGAGGGCGTTCGGTGCGAGATAATCGGACCAGATGTACAGGTTCAGGACTTTACCGGCGCCGCTCGTGCCGGCGGCCCCGCCGGCCGCGTTCGATCCGGATTTTTCCCCGCATGCGCCGAGTAGCCATGCGCAACCGACCATCACAATCACCGTTCGACGCAAGCTCACGATCAAAAGACTTTCCTCGGGCGCACCGGCGCCGAATGACACGGCTGCTAGTTATAGCGTAGGCGGCGCGCCGGCGACAGAGCGAAGTCGCTAAACGTTGAGCAACAGGTGCTCGCGCTCCCAGGAACTGATGACTTGGGCGAAGGTTTCGTATTCCGCTTCCTTGACGGCCGTGTAGGCCAGCACGAATCGATCGCCGAACAAATCCACCAACGGCTTGGACTCGCGCAACAGACGCAGCGACTCGGCCAACGTCCGCGGTAACGCGATGGCGAGGTCGTAGGCGCTGCCCGCTATCGGCTCCGACGGTTTCAGCCCCTCGACCATGCCCAAGTATCCGCAAGCGAGCGAAGCCGCGATGGCGAGATAGGGATTCGCATCCGCGCCGCCCACCCGGTTCTCGACGCGGCGCGCTTCCGGGCCGGACATCGGGACGCGCAGTCCCGCCGTGCGGTTGTCGTAGCCCCAATGCACGTTGATCGGTGCGGACGAATAGCGGCTGATGCGTCGATAGCTGTTCACGTTGGGCGCGAACAGCGACATGGCACCCGGCAGGTATTTTTGCAGACCGGCGATGTGGCTGAAGAACAGGGAGGAAGGCGATCCATCGGGATTGCTGAAGATGTTCTTGCGTGTCTTCGAGTCGATGATGCTCTGGTGTAGATGCATGGCGCTGCCCGGCTCCTTGGCCATCGGCTTCGCCATGAAGGTCGCATACATCTTGTGGCGCAGAGCCGCCTCGCGAGCGGTGCGCTTGAAGAGGAATGCCTGATCGGCCAGGCTCATTGGATAGCCGTGCAGGAGATTGATTTCCATCTGCGCGGCGCCCGATTCATGGATCAACGTATCGATTTCGATATCCTGCGCGTCGCAGAACGAATACATGTCGTCGAACAGCGGGTCGAACTCGTTGACCGCCGCGATGCTGTACGCCTGGCGGCCGGTCTCGGGACGGCCCGAACGTCCGACCGGCGGCTTGAGCGGATAATCCGCGTCGATGTTGGGGTCGACCAGGAAAAATTCGAGTTCCGGGGCGACCACCGGCTCCCACCCATGTCCTTCATACAAATCGAGCACCCGGCGCAAGACATAGCGCGGCGCCATGGTCACCGGCCGCCCATCGCCATAGAAGCAATCGTGGATCACCTGAGCGGTGGGCTCCGCGGCCCACGGCACCACCCGCACCGTCTTCGCATCCGCTTTCAGGACGATGTCGATATCCGACGGATTCATTGCGCTCTGATCGTCGGGGTAATCGCCGGTGACCGTCTGCAGAAAGATTGCCTCCGGCAACCGCATCCCCTCTTCTTCGGCGAATTTAGCCGCCGGCATGAGTTTGCCGCGGGCCACACCCGCCATGTCCGGGATGATGGCTTCGACTTCCGAAATACCGTGTTCTTTCAAAAACTGCTGGATCGTGCTGACCATAAATCACCTTCGACTGATGCGTGCGCGGCAGGCAGCGCCAAAAGCCGCGAACAGCGCGCTGGAAAATGGATTCTTCGCAAACTGCCACTCCGGATGCCACTGCAGACCAAGCGCAAAGTCCGCGCCGTCGACGCGGAAAGCCTCGACGAGCCCGTCGGCCGCCCGCGCCTCGACGCGCAGCGCGCCGGCCAGAGTTTGCACACCCTGCCAGTGCAGGGAATTGACCCGCAGCCGGTCGGTGCCGGCAATCTCGCGCAACACCCCTCCAGGTTCCAACAGCACCTCGTGAGCCGGTCCGTATTGCACCTCGAGAGGTGCGGTATCGTCCTCGCGATGATCGAGATTGCCGGCGACTTCGTGCAGCCGCTGGCACAGGGTGCCTCCGAAAGCGACGTTCATCTCTTGAAAACCACGGCAGATTGCCAATACCGGTAACCCGTGGGCGATGGCCTGCGGAATCAGCGGAAGCGTCGTAGCATCCCGACTTGAATCATGTAGTGTGCCCGGCTCGCTCGCCGGTCCTCCGTAACGATGGGGTTCCACATTTGATGCGCTGCCCGTGAGCAACAAACCGTCGCAGCCTGCCAGCAGTCCCTGCAGATCGAGAGCCGGCCCCAAGGCGGGAATGAGCACCGGCACCGCGTGCGCTCCTGCGGCGACGGCCTCGATGTATTTCTCGCCGACCATATGAAAATATTGCTTTCCATACAGCCGGCGATCGGCGGGAATTCCGATGAGCGGCAAGCGCGACATGTTTAATATATTAAACGCCCAGTGGAATGACTAGGCTTTATCAAGTCCCCTATTACACCACACCGCCGCGCGGGCGTCCCGTCCCGCTTGGCGAAATGCGCTCATAATTAAGCAATTTGCTGCGTACGACGCTTATATTGCATTGCGGCATTCTTGCAATAGTAGTAAATGACCCGGTAGTCTGCGGCTCGCTGGATTTTTGGCCGCTATAACATGTTAAACACCCTTCGCTGAACAACGTGCAACTATCGTTCCCCCCCGCCACGTCCTCTTATGCCGCCGACGTCGGCGCCGCCGGGCGCCCGCCGCGACCTGCACTGCAGGGCGCGCAACGCGCGGATGTTGCCGTGGTGGGCGGCGGGATTGCCGGACTGTCCGCCGCCCTGCATCTGGCGAAGCGCGGCTACAGCGTGGCATTGTTGGAGGCGAGGTTCGTCGGCTACGGCGCGTCCGGGCGCAGCGGGGGGCAAACCATTTTTGGACTCGCCGTCGGTCAACGCGTGCTGCAACGCGAGGTGGGTGCCGCCGACGCGCGCCGCCTGTTCGATCTATCCATCGAGGCGTTGGACTGTACGCAGGCGCTCATCGCCGAATACGCCATCGACTGCGACTATCGGCCGAAGCATGTGCACGTCGCCACCAAACCGCGCCACGTGCGCGAGCTGCAGGCATGGATCGCGGAGCTGCACGATGAGTACGGATATGCCTCTGCCCGCCTGTTGAGCCGCGACGAAGTGCAAACCGAAGTCCGCAGCGACCGCTACCTCGGCGGCCTGCTCGATACGCGCAGCGGTCATTTACATCCGCTCAAATACACCGCAGGACTGGCGCGCGCGGCCGAGCGCGAAGGCGCCACGCTGTTCGACGGTTCGCAAGTCCTCGACTATCGGCCCAGTCGCGGCGGTGTGAGCGTGCAAACCGCGCGGGGAACCCTGCAGTGCGCGCATCTGATCCTGTGCGGAAATGCGTATCTTGGCCCGGTGGCGCCGCGCTTGGCGCGCCGTATTTTGGGAGTCGGCACGTACATGGTCGCCACCGAGACGCTGGAGCCGGCGCGGGCTCGCGAACTTATCCCCGGCAATGCGGCCATCGCCGACCTGAATTGGATCCTCGATTATTTTAGGTTGTCCGCCGATGCGCGCATGTTGTTCGGGGGTCGCGTGAGCTATAGCGCGATTCAACCGCCGCACCTGGCCGAATCCATGCGCAAACGCATGGTGCGCGTGTTTCCGTCGCTTGCCGACGTCAAAATCGACTTTACCTGGGGCGGTTTTTTAGACATCACACGCACCCGCGCGCCGGATTTCGGCCGCCTCGCTCCGAACGTTTACTATCTACAGGGCTTTTCCGGGCACGGCATGGCCCTCACCGGCCTGGCCGGCAAGTTGGTTGCCGAAGCCGTGGCGGGCAGCGCCGAGCGTTTCGATGTCTTCGCGCGCATCCCGCATCGTGATTTTCCGGGCGGCGCGCTGTTGCGCCGGCCATCGTTGATGGCCGCCATGCTCTACTATCGCCTGCGCGATCTCATGTGAAACGCACCACGAAACAGTGGTGAATGCGGGCGTTGCGCTCGAAATCCTTCGGTATGGTCGATGCACTGATGTCTTCGATGGCCACATCCGCCAGGGCGTCCGCATCGATTTTGAAGCGCGTGTAGTTGGTCGAAAAGACCAGGCGGCCGCCGGGGCGCAGGAGTTTCAAGGAGCGCCGGATCATCCCCACGTGATCGCGTTGTACGTCGAGCACGCCGTCCATGCGTTTCGAATTCGAAAACGTCGGCGGATCCAAAAATATCAGGTCGAAGCGCGGCCCCCATACCGTCTGGCTCTCGAGCCATTGCAGGCAATCCGCGCGGAACAACTCGTGCTCCGCGCCGCCGAAGCCGTTGAGCACCAGGTTTTCATGCGCCCAATCCAGATACGTATTCGACAAGTCCACACTGCAGCTGCTGCGGGCGCCGCCGGCCGCCGCGTAAACCGTCGCGCTGCCGGTGTAACAAAACAGATTGAGAAAATCGACGTCATTGGCCCAGCCGCGCAACATGTCGCGCATGAGCCGGTGATCGAGAAACAAACCGGTATCCAGGTAGTCGCGAAAGTTCACCCAGAACTTCAGGCCGTTTTCGCGTACGACGTGCCGCTCGGCGACGTGTTCCCGCTTCTCGTATTGATCTTTGCCTTTTTGCGGCTTGCGTATCCGCGAGTGCACGTGCGCGAGCGGCAACGACAACACCTCCGGCAACACCGCCAGAACTTCACGACGACGCTCGCGCGCACTTTCCTGGTTCACGGTTTTCGGCGCGGCGTATTCCTGCACGTAGGCATGGCGTGCGTCGCGTCCGTACAGGTCGATGGCAAATGCATATTCGGGCATATCCGCGTCGTAGACCCGGAAGCAGTCGATGTGTTCGCGCTCGGCCCACGGGTCGAGCGTCTTGAGATTTTTCCGCAAGCGATTGGCGAACATCTGCGCGCCGGGTCGAGTCGACCAGTCCGCGCGTACCACTTCCGCCGGCCGTTGTTCGCTCGCCTGGTTCAGTTCGAATCGCAGCAGGCGGCATTCGATCGTGCCGTTGTAGAAACGGTGCGTGCGCTTGGCGAAAATGCCGAGGTTGCGCGCCAGCGGTGGATTGCCGGTCAGGATCGCCGCCTGCCAGCCTTGAAATTGCTCCCGCAGCACCCTGCCCAACTCCGTATACAGCTCCGGCAGTCCCGTTTCGGAGCCGATGCGTTCTCCGTAAGGCGGATTGCTCACGATCAAGCCTTTCTCGGCGGGCTGCGTCGCCTC
>CAZZXZ010000012.1:0-31710 GCA_964658135.1 uncultured Acetobacteraceae bacterium
GCCAGCCACATCATGAAAGGAACGCGCGCGGTTTTAGTCTGGTCGACGGCGATCAGCCTGGCGGGATGCAACTTCGCACCGCCTTACGAGCGGCCGGCTTCGCCGCCGTCCGCGAGCTTCAAGGAGGCGGCGCCCGGCGGCGAGGCGAACGGCCAAGGGTGGAAACTTGCCGAGCCGCGGGACGCCGCCATCCGCGGCAACTGGTGGGAAGTATATGGTGATCCGGAGCTCAACGCGCTCGAGTCGCGCGTGGCCATTTCGAACCAAACCATCATCGCCGCGGAGGCCACCTATCGCTCGGCACACGCGCTCGTGCAAGAGGCACAGGCGGCGCTGTTTCCCACCTTGACCCTCGATCCGTCCGCCTCCCGGCAGAAGTCCAGCTCGGGCGCCGCGGCGGTGACGACCGGCGGGGCCACTTACAACGATTTCACCTTTCCGTTGGAAGCCAGTTATCAAATCGACTTGTGGGGCAGCATCCGCAACACGGTGGCCGAAAACAAGTTCTCGGCGCAGGCCAGCGCCGCGACGTTGGCCAATGCGCTGCTCAGCACCCAAAGCACCTTGGCGCAAGACTATTTCGAGCTGCGAGTGGCCGATGAACAACGCCGCATTCTCGAGAAGACGGTGGCTGATTATCGATCGAGCCTCAATCTCGTGCATACCTTGGTCGCCAACGGCGTGGATTCCGAAGCGGACGTCATCACCGCCGAAGCGCAGCTCGCTTCGGCCGAAGCATCGGCCACCGATGTCGGCGTCGCGCGGGCGCAATACGAGCATGCGATCGCGGTCTTGATCGGGGTGGCCCCGTCCGAGTTTTCGATCCCCTACAAACGTCTCGATCAGAAGTTACCGATCATACCGGTGGGCATTCCCTCGGATCTGCTCGAACGCCGGCCGGACATCGCCACCGCGGAGCGGCAGGTCGCGGAGTACAACGCGCAGATCGGCGTCGCCCGCGCGGCCTTTTTCCCGACGCTGTCGCTGACCGGCGCCATAGGCTACGAGTCGCTGGCTTTGAACCAGTTGTTCAAGGCGTCGAATCGAACTTGGTCGGCCGGCACGAGCCTGGCGCAAACCGTATTCGACGGCGGTGCGCATCGCGCCGCATTGGCCCAGGCGCATGCGCTCATGGAAAGCGAGGCGGCCACGTACCGAGCCACGGTATTGAGCGCATTGCAGTCGGTCGAAGACAATCTTGCCACGTTGCGAATCTTGTCGGTGGAGGTGACCCAGGCGCACAACGCGACGTTGGCGGCGCAGCGTTCGGTGGAGCTGATCGTCGCTCTGTACCGCAACGGCATCGATAGCTACGTCAACGTCATCACGGCACAAAACACCTTCCTGTCCGACCGGGAGACGGAATTGGGTATTCAGCTCAGACAGCTGACCGCCAGCGTCACGCTCATCAACGATCTGGGCGGGGGATGGTCCACCGCTCAGTTCGGCGCGACGGAGCAGATGGCGCAACATCCGCCGGATGCGGGCAAGTTGCCCACCGTGCCGGACACCTCGCGTCCGGCGGTCCCGAATCCGCCGCCGCTGCCGCTCGGCGAGATTCAACCGGACGACATCATCAAACAAAACGACGAGGCGATGAGGTCACGATGAATGCGTCAGCCGCGGGACAGCCGGCGCACCGCATTCTCCTCGCGAGTTTGATGGGAACGACGATCGAGTTCTTCGATTTCTATATTTACGCGACGGCTGCGGTACTGGTGTTCCCGACGTTGTTTTTCCCCAAACAGGACCCGGCGACGGCCACTCTGCAATCGCTCGCGACTTTTGCGCTGGCGTTCTTCGCGCGACCCATCGGCTCGGCGCTCTTCGGACATTTCGGGGATCGTATCGGGCGCAAAGCCACGCTGGTGACCGCGCTGCTGACCATGGGGTTGTCGACGGTGCTCATCGGCTTATTGCCCACCTACGCGTCGATCGGCGTCTCCGCCGCGGTGTTGTTGGCGCTATGCCGCTTCGGACAGGGTCTCGGTCTGGGCGGCGAGTGGGGCGGTGCCGTGCTGCTCGCGACCGAGAATGCGCCGCCGGGCAAGCACGCTTGGTATGGCTGCTTCCCACAACTCGGCGCGCCGCTCGGTTTCCTGTGTTCGACGGGAATATTTCTCCTCATCACGCATTACTTGAGCAACGCCAGGCTGTTGAGCTGGGGCTGGCGCATCCCGTTCCTGGCCAGCGCCGTCCTCGTGTTGATCGGCTTGTATGTTCGTCTGCAATTGGTCGAAACACCGGCATTCGCCCGCAGTCTCGCCTTGGGCGAACGCGTCAAAGTGCCGTTCTTCGTGGTCATGACGACCTATCCACGGCAGCTCATTCTCGGCACCCTGGCCACCACCACCACGTTCGTGGTGTTCTACCTCATGACGGTATTCGCGTTGAACTGGGCCACCACGGCACTTAAATTTCCGCGCGGTGATTACTTGATACTGCAGATGATCGGCGTGCTGTTTTTCGGACTGACCATTCCCATCGCAGCGTTGCTCGCAGACCGGATCGGGGGGCGCCGGATGCTCATCGTCGCCACGTTGGCGATCATGGCGTTCGGCTTCGTGTTCGCCCCGCTGTTCGGTACGCACGATACCGGGCGGTTGTTCGTCTTTTTGGCGCTCGGGTTTTCGCTGACCGGCTTGACCTATGGTCCCTTGGGCAGCGCGCTCGCGGCGCTTTTTCCCACCGCCGTGCGCTATACCGGCACGTCGCTCACGTTCAATTTCGCCGGAATTTTGGGCGCGTCGCTGGCGCCCTACATTGCAACCCAACTGGCCGGGCGCTACGGGTTGAGCTTCGTCGGTTATTACCTGTCGGGTGCCGGACTCGTTTCCTTGGTCGCGTTGTTGTCGATCAAGGACGGCAGCGCGAGCGCTTAGCCGCCGGCGTTACTTCGGTTCGGCGACCAGGATGACGAAGCTGTCCGGATCGACCGTAGGTCGCGGGTGCGGCTGGTCCGCCGTCGGTGCGGGCGTGGCGCCGAACCGGGCCGACGCCAGATAGACCCGATGGGTCGCCGGATCGAGAACCATGGTGCGGGCGTTCACCTGGGTTTGCACCGTCGCGATCACGCGATAGGCATCCGCGGTTTCCTGATGAATGACGGTCAATGTGCCGTCGCGCCCGTTCGAGCTGAAGACGAAGCCGAGATCGCGGTCATAGGCGGCCGCATCCGGTCCCTCGCCGATGGCAATGCGTGCGACTTGACGACCCGACAGCGAGTCGGTCACCGCCATGATCTGATTCGCGCATACCGAAAACAAGCGGTGTTGCGCCGTATCGATCGCAAGCCCGGTAGGATCGCTGCAACCGGTCAGCGGCCAGGTTGCCTTGATCTTGAGTGTTTTGGCGTCGATGGCGACGAGCTTGCCGGGCTCGGTCTCGATGTTGACGAATACCGTATCCATGTTGTCCGTCGCCATGAATTCCGGTGGACCCGGCAGCGCGATGCTGGCGATGACCTGCAACGTCGTCGGATCGAGCACACTGATGTCGTTGCTCGCCCCGTCGGCGGTCAGGACATGCTGCTCTCGCGGTTCGTAGAGAATGGCGTCGGGCTTCTTACCGGCGACGGGCGACTCTTGCAGCGTCTTGAGCGAATCCAATTCGAAGGCCGTCACCGTGTTCGCCCGACCGTTGCTGGTGTAGCCGCGCTTCAGTTCGGGGGCGAACGCAACGCCGTGCACTCCGGCGGTGTTCGGGATGGTGCTCGCGCGGCGTCCGCTCGCGGTTTCGACGACATCGACCCGATCGCCCCGGCTGACAAAAAGCCGCGCACCGCTCGGTTCGAGCGCCAGATAATCCCAGCCCCCGGTGCCGCCCAGCTGCCATATCGTGGAGACGCCGTAGTCGGCATTCGGCAGCGGCGAATCGTCCGCCGTGGCCGCGCCCACGCCAACCAGTTGTAGGAGAAAAAGGCACCGCGCCGTCAAGCAAATATCCCGCCACATTCCGCTTCTGCTCATAGAGTTGATCCGCGATTCTAGCGGAATGCCGCCCTTCATGCGGTACGCTAGAGGGTCAAAGCGGCCTCGATCTGGCCGAAAACGGCAGGTAAAGGGAGCGGGAATGTCTGCACGGTCCGTGGTTCTCGCATTCGGCTACGGTGCCTGGCTGCTCGGCTGGGCCGGCTATGCGTCGGCCGGCACTGGGGCGACGAACGGCACCGACGCACTCAGCGACGTGGTCGTGACCGCGCAACGCAAGTCCGAGTCTGCGCAAAACGTGGGCATCGCACTGTCCGTCGTGAGCGGCCAGGACCTGGCTGCCAAAGCAATCAGCAGCGTCGTGGATCTACAGAATGCGATTCCCAGTCTGCAGATCGAACCCGCGTTCGGTGGCGGTCAGCCTCAATACCGTATTCGCGGGGTGGGTTTTCTCGATTACACATCGAACAACGCGACGCCCATCGGAGTGAGTGTCGACGATGTGGCATTCGCGCTGCCCATCCAGACCAGCGGTCAATTGTTCGATGTCGATCGGATCGAGGTGTTGCGTGGGCCGCAGGGAACGCTTTACGGCCGCAATACCACGGGCGGCGAGATCAACGTCGTCACCAATCGTCCGACCACGGAGACGCATGCAGGGGTGAGCGCGGAATATGGTTCGTTCAACGCGGTCGACGTCGAGGGCTTCATCTCCGGATCGATTGCCCCGGCTCTCACGGGTCGTCTGTCGCTCGCGACCGAACAGGGCGGCGCGTGGCAGCGCAATCGCGTTACCGGCCAGCGACTCGGCAACCGGGACGAGTTGGCGGTGCGCGGCCAACTGCAGTGGCAACCCACCGAGCCGGTGGAGGTGCGGCTCGAATTGCATCTTTCCGAAGATAAATCCGACGAAACCGGACTGCACCTCTTGAAGGCCTACACCCCTTACAATGCCGGCGTGGGCGGTCCCACGCTGCCCGCCGACACCTCGCGTTACACGACGGGATGGAATCTCGATCCCCTCTTCGCCCGCATCACCGGGCTCGACTCAGGCGCGAAACCGGGCGTCGACAACTCGAACGACGGAGTCGCCCTGACCACGGACGTCGATCTCGGGGCGGCACGCCTGGTGAGCGTCACGGCCTACAACACGATGATTCGTCGCGAGTACGGCGATTGGGATGCCACGCAGTATCACGATTCCGACGAATACTTTCGCAGCGATCTCGACGTGTTCTCGCAGGAACTGCGCTTGGCATCGACCGGTTCCGGACGTCTGGGCTGGGTGGCCGGGGTCTTTTATTCGGATCAACATCTCGACGAGAAATTCTATTCGGATTTTTCGGATGCGAACATCGGGTTTCCCGCCGGCACCACCCCGCAGATCGTGCTGACGCAGTATGGGCAGAAAGCGAATTCGATCGGTGAATTCGGCCAGCTGAACTACCGCTTCAATGCGGCATGGAAGGCGACTTTGGGCGTACGCGAGGACCATGAGACGCGCGAGTTGACGGGGCTAAATACGGGTTTCCTGGCCGGTCCGGCCATCGACTCGTTTACCGGCGGCGCACTCGCCGAGTCGATTACCTCGAACCTACCGTCCGGCAAGTTCGAGTTGGATTACAGCCCCACGGACGCGACGTTGATTTACGAGAGCATCAGCCGCGGTGTCAAGTCGGGTGGATTCACCGCGCACAACACGACGTCGGGAGCTGAAGCGGATCCCTTCGAGCCCGAAAAACTGACGGCCTACGAGGTCGGCGTCAAGTCCGACGCGACACGCAGCGTTCGCCTCGATGCGGCGCTGTTCGCCTACCGCTACCGCGATCAACAAATTCTGGGCAAGGTTCTCGATGCCACCACGAACACGTACATCGGCCGTTTCGTCAACGCGAATTCGCGGCTCGCCGGCGGCGAGTTGGAAACCGAGTGGCATCCCGTCGCCGGACTGTCGGTAGCCCAATACGTCGGTTTCGTGGAGGGTTATTACACCGGCAGGCTGCTCGATTCGAACAACGTCGATTACGACGGTAGACCGCTGAGCGTCCCGAAGTGGAGCTACGGCGGGGACGTCAGCTATGCGATCGATGTCGGCGCATGGCGCATCACGACCGAAGCCAACACCAGTTTTCACGATACCTACAGCCAGTTTTATCTGCTCGGCAGCAACGACTTCACGATTCCGAAATATTGGCTGACGAACGCGAACGTCTCGTTGACGCCGGCGCCCGGCGGGCCATGGACGCTCACGCTGTGGGGCCGTAATATTTTCGACCGGACGTATGATGTGACGCGAAATTTCTTTCTGCCGGGAACCGAGGTGGCGCAAGCCGGCCAACCCGCCACGTTCGGCATTCGGGCAGGGTATAGGTATTGATGCCTCGATGACCGTGGCGCTTTTCATCGTGCTCGTCGTCAGCGCCGTACTGGCGGTCGCGTGGTTCAAGCTGCGCGGCCCGGACATTCCCTACGCTGCCTTGGAGACGACCTACGCCGATTCGTCGTCGCGTTTCGTCGACTTGCCGGGCGACTTGCACGTGCATTACCAGCTGCACGGCGCGCGCGAGTTGCCGGTACTGCTCCTGTTGCATGGGTATGGCGATTCGTACACCAGCTGGGAGGGCTGGGTACGGGTCCTCGAGGACCGGTTCCATCTCATCAGCGTCGACTTCCCCGGTCACGGGTTGACGCGCGCGCCCGTGGACTATCGCCTGGACCTCGTACGATTGGCGGACTTCGTCGACCGCTTCGCAGCGGAGCTGCGGTTGCCGGAATTCGCGCTGGTCGGCAACTCGATGGGCGGCGGCGTCGCCTGGCAGTTCGCCTTGCGCTATCCGCAGCGTATCCGAGCGCTGATTCTCGTCAGCGCCGTGGGCTTTGCCAACGACAAGCCGCCGGGCGCCGCTCCGCTGGCCTTCAAAATACTGCGGCATGCATGGGGCCGCGCATTGCTTCGCAACATCGATAACCGGCCGCTGATCGATGCGGGACTGAAATTCGACGTCTACGATGAACGGCTCGTGACGCCGGCACGCGTCGACCGTTGGGCGGCTTTGCAGCGGGCGCCGGGTCATCGCGCCATACTCATGTCGCTGGACTTGAGCACGCTCGCGCAAACTTCGGCGCTGGCATTGCATGCCATCGACGTGCCCACCTTGATTCTGCAAGGCGACGCAGATCCGCTCATCGAAGCGGCCAGCGGACGGAAGTTCAGAGATGCCATTCCGGGCGCCCGCCTCATCGCCTACCCCCAGGTCGGCCACCTGCCGCAAATCGAGATTCCCGAGCGATCCGCAGCCGACGTCGGTGAGTTTCTGCAAGACGCTCCGGTATCATGAACGGCATGCTGAACGACTATCTCGGCAACCCCGTGAGCGATGAGCGTGCTGCGACACGCAGTGCGATCGATGAGTTCGTGGCCGGCTACCTGGGGTATGAGACTCGTGCCGAAGGCATCGTCGCCGCCGCCCAGGCCGATCCGCAGAGTTGTCTCGCGAACGTCTATGCGGGTTTCCTTTGGATGTTTCTCGAAGCACCCGACGCCGCGCAGCATGCGGTCAAATACCTGACCGCAGCCGAACGATGCGCGCCGGCCGCGACGCTGCGCGAACGACTGAATACCGAGCTCTTACGCGCCTGGGTCGACGACGATCCATCGGGATGTCTGGAACTGTGCGATCGCATCTCCGATGAGTTCCCGCGCGACCTCGTCATCGTCAAGACGCACCAGTACTTTGAGTTCAATCGCGGCAACGCGCCGGCCATGCTGCGCGTTGCGCTCAAAGTGTTGCCGCACAACATCGACGTGCCCCATGCGCACGGCATGACGGCCTTCGCCTACGAACAATGCCACCTGTTGGATCAGGCGGAACGTGCGGCTCGTGCGGCTCTCGCACTGCGCCGCCAAGAGCCCTGGGCGCAGCATGCTCTGGCACACGTCATGCTGACGCGCGGCCACATCGATGAAGGCGCGCGATTTCTCGAGTCGATGCAGGACACCTGGAGCGGACTCAACTCCTTCATGGTCACGCACATTTGGTGGCATCTCGCGCTGTTCTACCTGAGCCAGGGACGCCATGCGCGCGTGGTCGACATCTACGACCGTCACTGTTGGGCGGTGGCGAAGCACTATTCGCAAGATCAAGTGGGGGCGGTATCGCTGCTGGCGCGCATGGAATTGGCGGGCATCGACGTCGGCGGGCGCTGGCACGAGCTCGCCGAGTATCTCAAGCCCCGGGTGCACGATACCGTGCTGCCGTTTCTGACCATGCAATATCTCTATGGCCTGGCCAAGGCCGCCGGCGTCGAAGGCGCCACGCTGCTGCAATCGGTGCGCCGGACCGCGCAGCACGCGCCCGTTTTCGTTCGCGACGTGTGGCGCGAGGTTGCATTGCCCGCCTGCGAGGGTTTGTATGCGCATGCGCAAGGTGATTTCGACTCGGCATGGCGCCTGTTGAATGCCGCGATGCCACGCATGGCCGAAGTGGGTGGCAGCCATGCGCAACGGGACCTGTTCGAACAACTGCTCCTCGATGCAGCGCTCAAGAGCGGACGCGTGGTCCTCGCCCAGCAAATGCTCGAACTGCGGCGGCAGCGCGACCCCATGGGCGTGCCGGTCAATACGACGCTGGCGCATGTATATCGCGCGCTCGGATTGCCGCTGCTCGCGGACGAGGCGCAGAGGCGCGCGACGTCGACCCGATCGCAGCACGCCGCTTGAGATACGTGTATTGCCTGATGTGGCTCACGTTTCTCTCGATGCCGGCGAGCGCGACCCCGACCGCCCAGGCGGAACAGGCGGGTAACCGGCTCATCATCGGACTGCAACTCGAACCGCCGATACTCGATCCCACCGCGAATCCCGCCAGCGGCATCTCCGAGGCGCTGTACGGTAATGTATTCGAAGGGTTGGTGCAGTTCGCCGCCGACGGCTCCGTGCAACCGTTGCTCGCCGAATCCTGGGAGATCTCCGCAGATGGCCTGGTCTATACCTTTCATCTCGTACGCGGTGCGCGCTTTCACGATGGTCGAGCGTTCGACGCCGGCACCGCGAAATTTTCCCTGTTGCGAGCGCTCGACGCCGCCTCGGTCAATCCGCAGAAGGCGCGACTGCAAATGATTCGCCAGGTCGACGTGCTCGATCCCGACACGCTGCGCGTCACGCTCGCCCGCCGCTCGGGGGGCTTCTTGCAATCGTTGGCATGGGGTGCGTTCGTCATGGTGTCGCCGGCGTCGGCCGCCAGCAACGCCGGCATGCCGGTGGGCACCGGTCCGTTTCGATTTTCACAATGGCTGCGCGGGGATTCTCTGACCTTGGTACGTAACGCCGGCTACTGGGGCAAGCCGGCCCTGCTGGAGCGCGTCACCTTCAAGTTCATCGCGGACCCGAGCGCCGCCTTCGCCGCATTGATGTCCGGCGATATCGATGCATTCGATAATTATCCCGTTCCGGAGAGCTTCGCCCAGTTCGCCGCCGATCCGCGCTTCTCGGTGTTCGTGGGTCCGAGCGAAGGGGAGACCATCCTCGCGCTCAACAATCGCGTCGTACCGCTCGACGACTTGCGGGTTCGCCGGGCGATTTCCTACGCGCTCGATCGGCACGCCATCATAGACGGAGCGATGTTCGGCTACGGCACGCCGATCGGCAGCCACTTTCCGCCGCGCAATCCCGCGTACATGGATATGACGGGCCGCTATCCGCACGACGTCGCGCGGGCCAGACAGCTGCTGGCGCAAGCGGGCTATCCGGATGGGTTTGCGCTCACCCTCAAATTGCCGCCGCCGAGCTACGCGCGGCGCAGCGGCGAAATCGTCGCTGCGCAACTCGCCGCCGTGGGAATCAAGGTCCGCACGGTCAATCTGGAATGGGCGCAATGGCTGGACCAGGTCTATGGCCGGCATGATTTCGAATTGAGCATCGTGAGCCACGCCGAACCCATGGATTACGATATTTACGCACGCGACGACTACTATTTCGGTTATTCGAATCCGGACTTCAAGGCGTTGATCGCGGCGTTGGACGACAGCATGGCGGGGAACCAACGCCGGCAACTCCTCGGGGACGTGCAGCGCAAACTGGCCGACGATGCGGTGAACGGGTTTTTATTTCAGTACCCTAGGCTCGCGATCTGGAACGCTCATCTGCACGGCTTGGGATTCGACAACGTGTTGGGTTCGGTGGAACTGAAAGACGCGTACGACGATCGAGGCGCTGCAACGGCGAAGGCCGCCGCAGCGGTGTCCGGGCCGCGTTCGCTGCCCGGGCTGAGCTGGTCGGTGTCCGCCATCACGGCGTTCCTGCTGCTCGTCGGTGCGCGGCGCTTCGGTGCGGTGTTCGTGGCCGGCCGACTTGCGGTGCTGCTGATCACCGTGCTGTGCGCCACCGCCATCATCTTCCTCATCGTGCAGATCGTTCCCGGCGACCCCGTGCGCTACATGATGGGGATGCAGGCCAATCCGGATTTGACCACTGCGTTACGCCATCAGTTGGGTCTGGACGTCGCGCCGTTCCACCGTTACGTGCGCTGGATCACCGGACTGCTGCATGGCGACTTCGGCTTGAGTTATACCTATCGGGTCCCCGTCAGGCGCCTGATCGCCGAACGCCTCCCGGTGTCCTTGCCGCTGGCGCTGTATGCCTTGCTGCTGTCGACCGTCATCGCATTTCCGGTAGGTCTGCTCGCCGCCGCGCGCCGCTACCGACCGACCGATTGGCTATTGACCGGCCTGACACAGCTGGGTTTGGCGGTGCCTAATTTCTGGTTGGGTCTGTTGCTGGTGCTGCTTTTCGCCGTCAATCTGCACTGGGTCTCGGCGGGTGGGTTTCCGGGATGGAGCGCGGGTGTGTGGCCGGCGCTGCGCGCGCTGACGCTGCCGGCGGTCGCTCTCGCGATGCCGCAGGCCGCCATATTGGCGCGCGTGCTGCGCGGTGCGCTCATCGGGACCTTGGATGCAGACTACATCCGCACGGCCCGCGCCAAAGGAGCCGGTGAGTGGCGGGTGTTGTGGCGGCACGCACTGCCCAACGCGCTGGTGCCGGTCTTGACCATCGTGGGGATGCAATTTTCCTTTTTATTGGCGGGCGGCGTCATCATCGAGAACGTCTTCTTTCTTCCGGGACTGGGACGGCTGGTGTTTCAGGCGATCGTGCAGCGCGATCTCATGGTGGTGCAAAGCGTCGTCGTGATCTTGGTGGGCGTCGTGGTATGGGTGACGTTCGTCGTCGATCTTGCCAACGTGTTGGTCAATCCGCGCCTGCGCTCGGCACGTCGATGGTGACGTCGAGAAGGACTCGCAGCGTGGGGTTGGTTTTGGGCGCCACCCTGACGGCGGGCTTCCTGGCCATGGCGGTGCTCGCGCATTTTTGGACGCCGTACGATCCTACCGCGCTCGCGATCGCCGACAAGCTGCAGCCGCCCGATGCGGCGCATTGGTTCGGCACCGATCAGCTCGGCCGGGATGTGCTGTCGATGGTCATGGCCGGTGCGCAAAACAGCGTGGGAGTGGCGCTGTTGTCAGCGCTCATCGGATTGGCGCTGGGCGTCCCGGCCGGGTTGGTGGCCGCGGCCCACGGCGGCGCCATCGACGAATTCATCATGCGCGGCAGTGATTTATTGTTCGCGTTTCCCGCATTGTTGCTGGCGATTCTGATCACGGCGGTGTTCGGTCCGAGCGCGCTCAATGCCATCATTGCGATCGGGCTGTTCAATGTGCCGGTCTTCGCCCGCGTCACTCGAGCCGGCGCACTCGACCTATGGACTCGGGACTACATTTTGGCGGCCAGGGTCGCGGGCAAGCGGCCCTTGAGAATATCGTTCGAGCACATCCTGCCCAATCTGTTCTCGGTCTTGGTCGTACAGGGCAGCATTCAGTTCTCGCTGGGCGTGATCGCCGAAGCGGGACTTTCGTACGTCGGGCTCGGGGCACAGCCGCCGCACGTCAGCTGGGGAAGGATGTTGAACGAGGCCCAGACGTTGACCGCGCTCGCCCCCTCGTTGGCGCTGTTTCCCGGCCTTGCGATCGCGCTGTTCGTGTTGGGCTTGAATCTGTTGAGCGACGGGCTGCGGCCACGGCGAACACAATGAAGGAACCGTTGCTGGCGATCGACGCCCTCGGCATATCGATCGACGATACGCCGCTCGTTCGGAATTTGTCGCTGCGAGTGGCGAGCGGCGAAATTCTCGGTTTGGTCGGTGCGTCGGGCGCCGGCAAATCGCTCACGGCGCTGTCCATCATGCAGCTGCTGCCGGCCGGCGCGCGGTTGAGCGGTTCGGTGGTGTTCCAAGGTACGGCGCTGACCGGCAAGGACCCGTCCTATATGCGCGACGTTCGCGGTCGCGCGATCGGCATGGTGTTTCAGGAACCCATGACCGCATTGAATCCGCTCATGCGCATCGGTGCCCAGGTTGCCGAAACCGTGCGCCTGCATCGAGCGCTTCCGGCGGCGCAGGCCATGGTCATGGCACGCGAGGCACTGGATTCGGTCGGGCTGACCGGCGAACAGGGGGCGCTCGATCGCTACCCTCACGAGTTGTCGGGTGGCCAGCGACAGCGCGTGGCCATCGCGATCGCCATCGTACTACGGCCCGCGCTGCTCATTGCCGACGAGCCGACCACCGCCCTGGATGTGGTTTCGCAAGCACCGATTTTGACGCTGCTGCGCCAGCTTGCCGACCGCCACGGTATGGGACTAATTTTGGTGAGCCACGATGTGGCAGTGATCGCCCGAGTAACCGACCGCGTCGCCGTGATGACCGGCGGCGAAATCGTCGAGCAAGGCCGCACGGTGATGCTGCGCCAATTTCGCCATCCCTACAGCCGGTCCTTGCTGGCTGCGGCGAGACTAACCCCGCAACCCCTGCCAGGGCGCATCAAGTCCCCCGACGTCGTTCTCGATGTGCGAGACATCGTGCACGACTACCCGTTGCGCAAGCGGTCGCTGTGGCAGGCAGCGCCGGTCTTTCGCGCGCTCGACGGGGTATCTCTGACGGTTCATGCCGGCGAGTCCGTCGCCCTGGTGGGCGAGTCCGGATCCGGTAAATCGAGTTTGTTGCGCGCCATCATCGGTCTGCAGCGCGTTCAGAGCGGCCAGGTACGGCTGCTCGGCGAGTCGTTTTCGACGGCGCGCGGAGCGACGTTACGGCGCTTGCGGCGTTCGGTTCAAGCGGTATTCCAAGATCCGTACGGGAGCTTCGATCCGCAGTGGCGCGTGGCCCGGCTGATCGCAGAGCCCTTTCATCTCATGGAAGAACGTCCGAGCGCCGCCGAGCGCGCACTGCGGGTGGCGAGGGTGCTGGAACAGGTTGGTCTGTCGAGCACGGACGGCGCCCGCTTTGCGCACGAATTCTCCGGCGGTCAGCGGCAACGGATAGCGATCGCGCGAGCGCTGGTGACCGAGCCCGCGCTCATCGTTTTGGACGAAGCGTTATCGGCGCTCGACGTGTTGGTGCGCGCGCAGATTCTCGACTTGCTTGCCGATTTGGCGCAGCGGCTGCAGATCGCCTACCTGTTCGTCGCGCACGATCTGAACGCCGTGCATTCGTTCGCGGACCGCGTGTACGTCATGCAGCGAGGGCGGATCGTCGAGGAGGGCGCGACCGATACGGTGTTCACCACGCCGCAGCATCCCTACACCCGTTTGCTCATCGACGCGATGCCACAACTCGGGACGTCGACGAGCGCCGTCTAGCGCGCGTGATGCACGGCACGCGCGATGGCGCGCGCCAGACAATCCGCAGCCGCTGAACCGATCCGTCCAACTTGAGCGCCGCGTTGCACGTTCGCATCGAGCACGATCGCGCCGCTGGCAACCGCGAAAACCGTATCCCCGTCGAACGGTGTATGGGCAGGCCGCACGGCGCGCGCTATCCCGTCGTGCGCCATGATCGCCATGCGCTTGCATTCCACGGCTGCGAGCTTGGCGCTGCACGCAACGATGGCTATCGTGGTGTTGACGCCGGGTTTGAGTCGCCCGAGTGCCAGCAAGCGCGATTCATCCGGCGCAGGGTCGCTCAGATTCATGGGCACGGTGGGCGGTCCGCCGCCCCCGAATTCGGCATCGAGCTCATAGGCCCACGCCCAGTAGGTCCTGCCATCGGGCATCCGCGCCGAACCGATCGAGTTGAGCGCCACCAAGGCGCCGACCAGGAGACCACCGCCCAGATCGATCGATGCCGACCCGATGCCGCCCTTGACCAGTCCCGCCAGCGCCCCGCGCCCCGCGCCCACGGATCCCAACGAGAACTCAGCCGCGACTGCTCGCAGCGCCTGGCCGCCGAGCTGCCGATAGGGTGGCTCGGTGCCCCAGCCCTTGTCGCCGCCGTTATTCAAATCGTACAGAACCGCGGCCGGCACGATGGGAACGGACGGCGAGCCGGGCCGCCAGTGCAGGCCGACATCGCGTGCCGACAATGCCGCGGCGACACCGTCCGCAGCGGCGAGGCCGAATACCGAACCGCCGGCGAGCACCAACGCGTGAACTCTGCCGACGAGGTTTTCCGCTGCCAGCGCGTCGGTTTCGCGGGTACCCGGTCCGCCGCCGCGCACATCGACACTGCACACGTAGTCGTCGGCGCAGAGCAACACGGTAACTCCCGACCGCGCCGGCTCGTCGGTGGCATGCCCAACGCTGAGCCCGGGTATGTCGGTGATGAGGTTGCGAGCGCCCGGGCGAAACACCGCTCGCCCCTACGCCGGCTGAGCGGCGATGACGGCCAGGCCGCGCAACACCAGATCCGGCACGATCTCGCCGTGTGAGCGCATGGTGCCGGTGATCATGCCGGCATCGCCGCCGGTGATGAACAGCTTGGGCTTGACACCGGTATTCTGCTCGATGATTTCAGCGGCGCGGTCCGCCATCCCGGCGAGTGCGAAGATGGCGCCACGGGACACTGCGCCGATGGTGTTATTGGCCAGGATGCCGGCCAGGGAGGGCGTGCTTAGTTCGGCGGACTTGGCGATGTCGCTGGTCTTTTTCATCAGCACGTCGCGCATCATATGAATGCCGGGGACGATCAATCCACCCAGGTGCTGACCGCGAGCATCGACGCTATCGACCTTGACGGCGGTGCCGGCATCGACGACGCAGAGGGCCGAGTGCGCGAGGGTCCACGCTCCCAGCAGCGCCAACCACCGGTCTGCGCCCAGCAACGAGGGATCCAGGTACCCATTGGTGAGTCCCGCCAACTCCAAAGTGGCTGTCACGAACTCGGCGTCGACATGGAACATTTTCTTGGTCAGCTGGCTGAGCGTCTTCGCCATGGCCGGTCCGGCGACGTTCGAGACCAGGACTCTGGAGGGCTTTTCAGCGGATGAGAACAAGGCTGCGGCCCACAGCTCGCTTTTCGTATCTTTGTGCACGACGGCTTTCTGGTCGGACAAGCCGCTGGTCGTCAGCCAAGCCCACTTCAGGCGCGTGTTGCCCACGTCGATGACCAGAATCATGCTCACCCGCTTCCCTGTAATGCCGACGGCAATAAAGCGCGCAAGGATATACCAAAGCGATCGGAGCCAGGACCTGCCAGCTTAAACCTTGGCGCGTGCGGCAGTTTCGATCACCTTCGCCATCGCCTCCGTGACGCGCTCGTCGATCTCGGCCGCATGCTGCAAGTGCACCGGATAGCGCACGTGCACCTCGAGTACGCTGCCCGAAAAATGCAGCTGCACCTGGGATTGAGCATCGCCCGCCGTGCTCGACAGCGTCGTTCTCTCGATCTCCCTGGTCTGCCGTAAGATCTCCGGGCGGTATTCCTCCAGCGCATCGGTCACCACCACGTTGAGCCTTTCTTTGACGGCGGCGTAGTCCACGCCTGCCGGCAGGTTGAGGACGATTTCACGCCAGACGAAATTGACGCCCGGTATTTGCTTGAACAAGCCGCTCGATACCTGGAATACCACCGAATTGGCGAACGCGACGACGCGGCCGGTCGGGCCCATGGTCCCTTTGGCGCCGAGCTCCATCAAATACATGCGCACCAACCCCAAGTCGATGACTTCTCCGGCCACTTCACCGATTTGCACCCGGTCGCCCACACGGATGCCGTATTTGCCGATCAAGAAGAAATAACCGACGATGGAGACGAGGACGCTCTGCATCGCGACCGCGATGCCGGCGGTGATGAGCCCGGCAAACGTCACGATGGAACCGAGTTCGCTCGCGAACGCAAAGCCGATCACGACGACGACCAGCGACCATAAGCCGATGCGGCGCAGAAGCAAGAGCTGATAGCGCCGTCGCGAATCTTGAATGTAACGCATGACGGTGCGGCGCCATAATTCCGCGGCACCGAACAACACGATCAAGATCACGAGCAGGACGGCGGCACGGATACCGAGAGTTTTCAGCGCGTCCCGGTACTGAGTCTTGATGGCATCGCGCCAATTGTTCAAATTACGTCGGTATTGGCTGAGCAGAACGCTTTCTCGGCTCAACGGAATGAGCAGGGCAGAGGCTTGCTTGAACTGTTCGGACAAGGCATCCAGTTGGTCGCGCACGCCGTTCAGCGTCGTGCTGCCGGCGGTATCGGCGGTCGCGGCCAGCGCATCGCCACGCGTGGAAAGTTCCTTGATCTGATCGAGAAGCGGCGTACGAATCCCCGCGACGGTGGCCTGCAGGGCCGCGGTGCTACGATCAATCGATGCAATAGTGCCGCTCTTCTCGGACAGCCGGAAAGCATCCGCCGCCAGATCCCAGAGCCCGAAACGCTCGTTCGCCGCGGCCAAGCGGGCAGGAGTCGGTGCGAGAGCGGTTGCCAGCGTCGCCGCGGGGGCCGTGGCGGGAGCAGCCGATGCGGGAGCTGCCGGCGTGGTGGTGGTGGTGGTGGCTGCGGCGGCGGCCGAAGGCACACCCACCGCCATGGCATCGATCTGTGCCTTCAACGCGGTGCCGGTCGAGCCGCCGGTACCGGAGAAGCCGCTCATCGTCGCCAAAATGCTTTTCTTGGTATTGATGAGATCGAGTTCGCCCTGCAGTTCATTGATCTTGGCCGCCACGTCCACCCGGGTTTTTTTCGACCCCTTGAGTTGAGTGCGCTCCGCGTCGAGTTCGGCTTGCACGGTGACCGCCTGAGCGTCGAATTTTATCTTCAGCTGTTGCAGGGCCTGTGACGACGTGGCTGCATCGCCACCCACGTCCTCCTTGGTCGGCGGTTCCTTGGCAAGCATGTCGGCGTCGACCCGGGCGAGGTCGAACGCGAGGGAGATGACTTTGTTTGCGGTTTGCCGATTGTCGTAGAGGATCAACAGATCGCTGGGCTCGGTGGCGGTCTGTTGTTGCGTGCCCAGGGTGCGATACCAATCGACCGTCTGATCCAGCACGTCGATAACCTGCGCGGCCGTCATCGGCGGTGCGATGCCGGACGGGGATGCGGCAGGTGCGGCTGCCGGTGCCAACGCCGGTGCTGGTGCCGGTGCCGGTGCGGCGGCCAGTGCCCGAACCCACGGGGTGGATGTCAATAAGGCGCTCAACAAAGCCAATCGAACGAGGTGCGTAAACATGCCGGGATGCTACCGCAACTCTTGCGTGGGATCCTATTTAGGCATCGGACAATTCCTACATCTGTTGGTGGCCGCGTCCGAAGGAGCGCACGGGAGTTTTGCCGCTTAAATGTGGACTCGTGGGATTCTCCAATGTGTCGCGAATAAATATGCAGCAGAACGACAGGAAAGCCCAAACCGGCATTCGGGGATTGGACGACATCACCGACGGCGGCTTTTCCAGGGGCCACGTGTTTTTGGTCGAGGGGACCCCCGGCGCCGGCAAGACCACCATCGCTTTGCAATTTCTGATCGCGGGTGCGCTGGCCGGCGAGCAATGTCTCTACATCACGTTGTCCGAGACGGAGACGGAACTGCGCGAGGGTGCCGCATCGCATCTGTGGGCGCTCGGCTCGAAAATCCACATACATGAACTGCTGCCGTCGGACGAATTGTTGTCGTCCGAACAGCAGCAAAGCTTGTTGTACACCTCGGACCTGGAGCTCGGCGAGACGACCCGGCAGATATTCGACGCCGTCAAACGCGTCGAGCCCAGCCGGCTGGTGATCGACAGTCTCTCCGAAATTCGGCTATTGGCGCAAAGCTCGTTGCGTTACCGCCGCCAGATCCTGACCATCAAGCATTACTTCGCACGACTGCAAACCACGGTACTGTTGTTGGACGACTTGACGGCCGACGCGGTCGACCAGAGCGTGCACAGCATTGCCCACGGAGTCGTGCGTCTAGAGCAGACTGCACCGTCTTACGGTGCCGAGCGACGGCGTCTGCGCATCGTCAAATATCGGGCGCAGAAGTACCGTGGCGGGCATCACGACTTCAAGATCAACACCGGGGGAATCGAAGTGTTCCCGAAACTGGTGGCGGCCGAACATCGCAAAGGATTCTCCCGGTCGCAGTTCTCCACGGGCATCGCGGCTTTCGACAGCCTGCTGGGCGGGGGTATCGAGTGCGGATCCAGCACACTCATATTGGGCCCTGCGGGGACGGGGAAATCGTTGATCGCGATCACGTTCGCCATGGCTGCGGTGGCACGCGGCGAGAAGGCGGCGTTGTTCGTGTTCGACGAGGAACTGGGGCTGTTGTTTCACCGCATGAAGATGCTCGGCATCGATTTAGCGGCCGCGCGCGACAGCGGTCAGCTGTTGATCGAACAGATCGACGCCGCGGAACTATCGCCGGGAGAATTCGCCCACCGGGTACGTTACAGCGTCGATGAGAAGGTGGTGAAAACCGTGATCATCGACAGTCTGAACGGCTATCGCGCGGCGATGCCGGAACAGAATTCGCTGATACTGCACGTGCATGAGTTATTGCAGTATTTGAACCGTCAGGGCGCGGCAACTTTCGTCACCGTGGCGCAGCACGGTCTGGTCGGTCAGATGCACGCGCCGGTCGACGTCACCTATCTAGCCGACACGGTCATATTGCTGCGGTATTTCGAAGCCCGAGGACAGGTGCGGCGCGCGGTGTCGGTCATCAAGAAGCGCTACGGCATGCACGAATCGACGATCCGCGAATTCAGCGTGCATTCCGACGGTCTGTCGCTGGGCGAACCATTGGAGGCTTTTCAAGGGGTACTGACCGGCATACCCACCTTTGTCGGCACTGATCACCGGCCGCTCCAGGAAGAGGACATTTGACCCGGTTGGGCGGGAATTCGCTGCGGGCGCTCGTGCTGGCGACGACGGGGCGCGATGCGCCTCTGATCGTCTCCTTGCTGAAGGAACTGAATTTGGATGGTGAAATATGCGCCGACGTCGGCGCCCTCGTCGGGGAGATGAAGCGCGGAGCGGGACTCGCGATCATCGCCGACGAGGCGTTGCCATCCTCCGATTTACGGCCGATGGTCAATTTCCTGCAAATGCAGCCGTCGTGGTCCGACTTTCCGATCGTATTGCTCACCCACCGCGGCGGTGGTCTGGAGCGAAATCCGGCCGCACTCCGGTTGGCGGCGGTGCTCGGCAACGTGAGCTTTCTCGAGCGGCCATTTCATCCGACCACGTTGAGCAGCATGGTGCGCGCCGCAGTACGTGCCCGGCGCCGGCAGTACGAAGCCCGCAGCCGGCTGGATGAAATCAGTGAACGCGAAGACCAGTTGCAAACGGCACTCACCGCCGGCCGCCTGGGTTCTTGGACGCTGGACGTGGCGCAGATGACGTTTCATGTGTCGGACACATCGCGCAGCCATTTTGGCGGTGTATTGACGACGGACTTCTCGTATGCGGATCTGCTGCAGGTCGTCCATCCGGACGACGTCGAACGCCTGAAGGCGGCGCTGCAGCTGACATTGCGCGACGGGGCCGACTATGTGGTCGAGCACCGCAACGTGTGGCCCGGCGGGGCGATTCATTGGATCGATGTGCGTGCCCGCGCGCTGCGTGACGTACTCGGCCGGGTCACCTCGCTGGTCGGCGTGTCGTCCGACATCACCGCTCGCAAACGTGCCGAACTGGAGCGCGAATCGTTGATCGCGGAGCTTGCCGTCGAGCGTACGGCGTTATCGAACCTGACCCATACGCTGGAGCAGCGCGTCGCAGACCGCACCGGCGAGCTGATGAGCGAGATTGCAGCGCGCGAGAAAGCTCAAGAACAGCTGCTGCAATCACAAAAAATGGAAAGCGTCGGACAATTGACCGGCGGGATCGCGCACGATTTCAATAATCTGCTGATGGCGGTGATGGGAAATCTCGAAATACTCCGTAAGCGGTTGGCGCACGACGCCAGCGCTCTGCGCTTGATAGACGGGGCTCTACAGGGCGCCAAACGAGGTTCTTCCCTCACCCAGCGCATGCTGGCTTTCGCCAGGCAACAGGACCTAAGGACCTGCTCCGCCGACATAGGCGGATTGGTCAACGGCATGCAAGAATTATTGCGGCGCTCGCTCGGTCCTCGGACCGCATTGCGCATTCACGTCGACGCTGATCTGCCGCCGGCCGAAGTCGATGCACATCAAGTCGAGCTCGCCGTTCTGAATCTCGCGATCAACGCACGGGATGCCATGCCGGAAGGGGGCGTGATCGATTTGTACGTCGATCAATTCCACATCACCATCGATGAGCGCTTGCGGGGCGGAGATTACGTGCGCATTCGGATCACCGACAGCGGTTCTGGAATGGATGCGGACACCCTCGCCAAGGCCATCGAGCCGTTCTTTTCGACCAAGCCTCTCGGTAAAGGCACGGGCCTCGGCCTGTCCATGGTGCACGGGTTGGCCGTGCAACTCGGCGGCCGCCTGGATCTTCAGAGCACCGTGGGCTCGGGCACGACCGCTACTTTGTGGTTACCCAAGGCGGTCAAACCGGCGGCCGAGATCGAAGCCCCGTACGTCGCGCCGTCGGCGAACCGAATCGCCAGGATTCTGGTGGTGGATGACGATCCTTTGATCGCCATGAGCACCGTCGACATGCTCGAGGATCTCGGCCACATCGTCATGGAGGCCAATTCGGGAAAGAAAGCGCTCGAAATCCTCGACGCCGGCCACGTCATCGATTTGATGATGACCGATCAGGCGATGCCCGGCATGACGGGCATACAGCTGGCGGAAATCGTGCGTTCGAAGCGGCCCGATCTGCCGGTGCTGCTGGCTACCGGCTATACCGATTTGCCGACCAGCAAACTCGCCAACCTTCCGCGCCTCTCCAAGCCCTACCAACAGGCGCAATTGCAAGCCGAAATCGAAAAGCTGCTCGACACGGCGTAGCGGGCGCGCCGCAAATGGCCGCGCGGTGCGCGCCCGGCCATATTATTATCCGAGCGTTGGGCCGTTGACGGCCTCGGTGTGCCGGCAATGGGAGTAGCTCGATGGATTTAAAGATTCGTCCGCGTTTGGCGGCGGCGCTGTGGCTGTCGATGGCCGTGCCGCTGGCTCCGCTGAGTGCCGTTGCCGCCGACACCCCGGTGGCGGGAGTCACGGACCCCGGCGAATCGCCGCGCTACTTACGCGATGAGCGCCAAACATCGCAGGGTTCGATCTTGGTGGGCGGACGACCGTTCCGCTATCAGGCCGAAGCCGGGGTGCTCGTCGTTCACCTGAAAGATCCCATGGACGACGATGCGCCGTTGCCCAAGGAGGAGCGTACCGGACCGGCGCCACCGCAACCTCCGGAAGCCAGCATGTCCTACGTCGCTTATTTCAAGGGCGACAAGGAAGACACCCATCGACCCATTACGTTCCTGTTCAACGGTGGTCCAGGTTCATCGACGGTGTGGTTGCACATGGGCGCCTTCGGGCCGAAACGGGTGGTGACCACCGACGACAAGCACAGTCCCGCCGCTCCCTACCGGCTGATCGACAACGAGTACAGCCTCATCGACGCGAGCGATCTGGTATTCGTGGATGCGCCGGGCACCGGCTTCGGACACTTGCGCGGCGCGGACAAGGAAAAAGCCTTTTTCGGCGTCGATCAAGACGCGCATGCGTTCGCCAATTTCATCGTCGAGTTCCTATCCAGACACAAGCGGTGGAATTCTCCCAAATATCTGTTCGGCGAAAGCTACGGCACCACCCGCTCTGCGGTACTTTCGAATCTTCTGCAGAGCGAAAAATCGCTGGATCTGAACGGGGTGATTCTGTTGTCGCAAATACTGAATTTCGACGACAGCGTGGATCAGCCGCAGTTCAACCCCGGCGTCGATCTGCCTTATGCGTTGGCGTTGCCGACGTACGCGGCCACCGCGTGGTACCACCACAAATTGGCCAATCCACCCGCCGCGCTCGACCCGCTGCTGCGGGAAGTCGAGAACTTCGCGCTGACCGACTACGCCCAGGCCCTGGCGGCCGGCGCCACCCTCACGGCGGAACGCAAAGCCGCGATCGCCCGCAAGCTCGCCGAGTACACGGGTCTTCCCGAAGAGTACATCGCGCGGGCGAATCTGCGAGTCAACGGCGGCGAGTTCGAAAAAACCTTGCTGGGAAGCGATACCACCACGGGACGTTTGGACACGCGATTCACCGGCTTCACCATCGATCCGATGAGCAAAGAAGCGGATTACGATCCACAATCCGCAGCCATTTCGTCGGCGTACGTGTCGGCCTTCAACGACTACGCGCGCGGCACCCTCAAGTTCGGCGACCAGAAAACCTACAAGCCGATTACCGACGTCGAGAAGATCTGGGATTTCGGGCACCAGCCGCCGGGGGCTGGTCAGAAAATCCAAGGTCCAACCAACGTGATGGTGGATCTCGCGGTAGCCATGCAGCGGAATCCGAACCTTCAGGTGTCTTTGAACGGCGGCTATTACGATCTGGCCACCCCTTACTTCGCCGCCGTATACGAGCTGCGCCAGCTGCCGATCGAGGCCTCGCTACAAAATAACATCGAGATGCATTTCTACACGTCCGGTCACATGGTTTATGCGCACGAGCCGGACTTGAAGATGCTGCATGCGAACGTCGCTGCGTTCATCGATCGCACGAAGAACACGGGCCGTTGAACTTGCGCGACCTGAAAGCGTTGGTCAGGAACGTCGCGGATTTTCCCCGCGCGGGCGTCATGTTTCGCGATATCTCGCCGTTGCTGCGCGAACATTTCGAAGCGACGCTAGACGCACTGGATGGCTTGTTGACCGCTGCCGAGTGGCGCGACATCGATGCACTTGCCGGCATCGAATCGCGGGGTTTCATCCTCGGCGCAGCATTGGCTACGCGCCGGAAAAAAGGTTTCGTGCTGGTCCGCAAGCAAGGCAAACTTCCGCCGCCGGTGGTCGAAGTGGCTTACGCTCTCGAGTACGGTGCCGGGGTATTGGAAATGCAGCGCGGCACGGGGCGCTTGCTCTTGATCGACGATGTGCTCGCCACCGGGGGGACAATGACGGCAGCGGCCGACTTGTGCGTGGTGGCAGGCTATGACGTCGAGGCGCTGGCGGTGCTGATCGATCTTAAGATCGTCGCCGATTATCGTTGGCGATCCCTTGCAGTGCGGACCTCGATCGACTACTGAGCCATGGCGAGGTTGCCGACAATGCGGGTGGTGATGGCATTGCAAGTCGAATCCGCCGGTGTTTTCGAAGCCGCGGGAGTGCCCGTTCTGTACTGCGGAGTGGGCAAGATCAACGCCGCCATCGCGCTGACCCGCGAGCTCGATCGATGGGTGCGTGCCAACGAGCCATTGCCGCTGGTGCTCAATTTCGGCACCGCCGGCAGCCGAACGCACGATACCGGCGCGCTCGTGGCCTGTCATGAATTCATACAACGTGATATGGACGTGCGGGGCCTCGGTTTCGAGATCGGCGTGACGCCGTTCGACGACGCGCCCGATCGACTCCGTTTCGAGCCGCTGTTCGATCAGCTCGCGGCAGCCGTCTGCGGCAGCGGTGATTCGTTCGCGATCACACCCGCCGAGGTTGCCTGCGACGTGCTCGACATGGAAGCGTACGCACTCGCCAAGGTGTGCTGGCGGCAGGGAGCGCGTTTCGCTTGCGTCAAGTATGTGACCGACGGCGCCGATCATGCGGCCGCCACGGATTGGCAGACGAACGTTCACAAGGCCGCCGAGGAGTTCTTGAATTTGTATCGCAGTGTGCGAATTCCGCCGGTTCGAGTTACTCTCACGCCGTGACTACCACCACCGAACTCAATGCCTCCTGTAACGACGTCGCCGGCGTGGATCTCGGCTTCGTCGAATTATCGTGGCTGCAGATGGCGGCGCTCGGCGTCATCCAAGGGATCACCGAATTACTGCCGATCAGCAGCACGGCGCATCTTCGGGTGATTCCCGGAATTCTGGGCTGGCGCGATCCTGGCTCGGCGTTTTCCGCGGCCATGCAGCTGGCGAGCTTCGCCGCGGTGCTGGTGTATTTCCGCAAGGACATCGGCCATCTGAGCGGGGCCAGCCTGCGCGCGGTGGCGGCGCGGGACTTCAAGTCGCACGACTTCAAACTGGTACTGGGCATCCTGCTGGGGACCATTCCGCTCATCATCGTCGGTCTGCTGTTGAAGCCCCTGTTGAACGGTTGCCATTCTCCCATGCGTGGGCTGTTGGTGATCGGTCTGGCCTCGATCGTGATGTCCCTACTGTTGGGAGTGGCGGAGAAAACCGCGCGCCACCGACGCTCGTTCGGTCAGATCACCTTGCGCGACGGCATCATCGTCGGTTTGGCGCAGGCGTTTTCCGTCATTCCCGGCGTGTCGCGTTCGGGAGCGACGCTGACGGCCGGACTGTTCTGCGGCATGGAGCGCGAAACCGCGGCACGCTTTTCATTCCTGCTGGGCCTGCCCGCCGTGACGCTGGCCGGCTTGTACGAACTGCGTGTATTGTTCAAAGCGGGCCTGAGTTCCGAGGGCTGGGTTACCTTGCTCGTCGGTCTGCTGTTTGCGAGCGTCACCGCGTTCGTCGCCATCTATGGGCTATTGCGTTATCTCGAGAAGCGCAGCACGTGGATCTTCGTTTGGTACCGCCTGCTGTTCGGCATCGGTATCGTGGCGGCGGTTCTCGGGGGGTACTTGAAAAACTAGATGGTCAGCATGCTCATTCGCGAGGTGGCGGGGCGCTGCCGTCGATGGGTGCGTATCGTGTCGATCATGGCCGCGGCAGCGGCCGCAACCGTCGCCTCGGCGGCCGACCCGGCCAACCCGGGGAACCCGGCAGCCATGGCGGCTCACCGGTTGCCTTTCGTCATGTTGGTTTCGATCGATGGCTTGAAACCCGAGGCCATTCTGGAGGCTGGCCGTCACGGCTTGCGAGTCCCGAATCTGCGGGCGCTGGTGAACGACGGGATGTATTCGACCGGGGTATACGGGGTGTTCCCGACGCTCACTTATCCAAGTCACATGAGCCTGCTGACGGGCGTGTCTCCCGCGACGCATGGAATCTATTCGAACACCACATTCGACCCCTTCAATCGTAACGACCGGGGTTGGTATTGGTACGCCGAAGATAAACGAGTGGCGACCTTGTGGGACGTGGCCACCGCGGCGCATCTCGTGACCGCGAATGTTTACTGGCCCACCAGCGTGGGTGCCCGGATCGTTTATAACTTGCCGCAGATCTGGCGTAGCGGCACCGAGGATGATCTCAAGTTGCAGCGTGCCCTGGGCACGCCGGGGCTGGAACAGGAATTGGCAGCGACGCTGGGCCGCTATCCCGGTGGCATGGAAGAAACGGTGGCGGAGGATAAGATCAGAGCGCGCTTCGCTATCCGCCTGCTCGAGTCGAAGCATCCCGATTTCATGACCCTGTATCTGACCGGTCTCGACACGGAACAACATCAATCGGGACCCTTCAGCGCGGCCGCCAACGCCGTGCTGGAACAGATCGACGGCATCGTCGGCGAGTTGCGGGCGGCCGGCGACCAGGCCGCGCCGGGCGGTGCGGTGTTTGCCGTGGTGTCCGATCACGGGTTCGCGCCGGTGGCTCATGACGTCAACCTGTTTGCGGCATTTCGCGCAGCGGGGCTCTTCACGATGGCCGAGGACCATAAGATCACGGCGTGGCAGGCCATGCCATGGCCCGCCGGCGGCATGGCGGCCGTGATGCTCGCCGATCCGCACGACGCGGCGGTGCGTACGCGGGTCGAGGACCTGCTGAAAACGTTGGCGGCCGATCCCGCCAACGGAATCGACCGCATTTTGCCGCACGCCGCCATCGGCGAAGCGCGCGGCTTTCCCGACGCGGCCTACGTGATCGCGTTGAAAATCGGCTATGAAGTGGGTTTGAGTTTCGAGCCGCCGTTGATTTCGAGTCCCGTCCATCTCGGCATGCACGGCTATCCGCCGGAGCGGCCCGAGATGCGTTCCGCCTTTTTTCTGGTGGGTCCGCAGGTGCCGGCGCACCGCTCGGTGGGTGAGATCGACATGCGCAGCATTGCGCCGACCTTGGCGACCTTATTACATCTGTCGCTGCCGGAAGCGGAGCGGGCGCCGTTGACGCTGCATTGAACCTAAATTTGCCGACGTCTCGGCTGCTGCTCGCCTGCCTGTTCCTGGCCGCGCCCTGCAGCCGGGTCTGCGCGCAGGTAAACGTCATCGTCGGACCGACGCCCATCGTCAAAGGGGATGCGAAGGCGGCCGGTGACATCACCGTGGTCAATGAGAAGCTCGCCTTCTCCCTCGCGGTCGAGTCCGCGGTACCGTACGGCGTGCCGCGCGGTGCGCTCGTTGACCTGGCTCCGGTGACGGACGGCAAAATCGGCCGGGACCGGGTCGTCTTCGCGGATTTCATTCCGAATAACTGGTCGGCGTGGCCCAACACCTATCAGCGTGTCGAGATCGTCGAGCGCGGCCCCGCGCGGGTCGTCGTCCGCACCGCGCGCGATTGGGGGGCGGTCACGTTGGTGACCACCTACACCCTCGAATCGAACTCCGACCACATCGTCATTCAGACCACCATGACGAATGGTGGACCGGTCGAGCTAGCCGATCTCTTGTCCGGTCTCACCCTGTGGCCGAATAGCGGGTTTCTTTTCGGCGCCGACCCGGTACTCGCTCATCGCGTGGTGGCCTACGACGAACATTGGGTGGTCGCCCTGCACGCCGACTATTTCGATGCCGTCGGTGACGGATCGAGGGATCTGTATCGAAGGCATACGCTCGGCCCCGGACAGAGCCGGGTGTTCGAGGGCTGGCTGCAGGTTCTGGCGACGGGCGATCTGGCGCCCGTCGCGCGCGCGGAGATCGAGCGCCGGCACCTGACCGCGGGCAGCGTACAGGGAGTGGTGCGCGATGGTGGCGACCGCATCATCGATGCGCCGGTGATCGTGGTGGAGAGTCATGACAAACCGTACGCATGGGCGGTGGGTCGGGCAGGTCACTTCGACATCACCTTGCCGGTGGGCGACTACACCCTGTATGCCACGGCGAAGAATTACTCGCAGAGCCGCACGCACGCGGTCAGAGTCGCCGCCGCCGCCGTTCAGCGCGCAGATTTTCGCGATCTCGCCGGCCCGGGTTCGCTCGAGGTCGGCGTCTCGGATGGCAGGAACGGGCAACCGCTGGACGCGCGCGTCGCCATCGTGCGTGGTCAGACGCCGGTGGTCGAGTATCTCGGCCGTCGCAGTTTTTTTACCGAACTCGAGCGTAAGGGCCACGCCACGATTCCGATCGCTCCGGGACGGTATGTATTGGCGGTCTCCTCGGGCGGCGGATTTTTGGGACCGACCTCGACGACATCGATCCAAGTTCCGCCCAATGCGACGACGCCGCTGACGGTCCAACTCACGCGATTGTTCGAGCCGCCGCTGAGGGGTTGGTATTCCGCCGATCTGCATCACCATGCCGACCAAGCCGAAGCGGTCACGCCGCCCGCCGATCTGGCCCGCGCGCAGTTGGCCGCCGGTCTCGATATGATCTTCGTCAGCGATCACGATTCGACGGTCAATCACCCGGCATTGCAGGACATCGCCGATCGCCGCGGGGTGGCATTCATGCCGGGAGTCGAGTTGTCGCCCTCGTGGGGTCATTTTAACGCCTACCCCGTGTCGCTGGGCCAGGCCGTCGCGGTGGATACCAGCGTGGCCACCGTGGAGCAAATCATCGCGGAGGCACGGCGGCTCGGTGCGCTCGTCGTGCAGGTCAACCATCCCTTCATTCCGTACGGCTATTTGACCAGTGTCGCGGCCGGGGTTGCCCCGGGCGGCTTCAACCCAGCTTTCGACTTGCTGGAGATCAATGCGTCCGTGCCGGCGGACGACGTCAAGGTCGTGCGGACACTATGGGCACTGTGGAATGCCGGCCACCGTTATTACTTGAGCGCAGGAACGGACACCCACGATGCCTGGAACGAAGAGTCGGGCCGCGTGCGAATGTTCGCCCACGTGGACGGACCGTTGAGCGCCGGGGCGTTCGCCAACGCCTTGAAGGCGGGTCATGGCTACGTGACACATGGACCTCTCATCTTTCCCGACGCCATGTTCGGCGACGAACTGCGGGTCACGCCGGACCGCCGGTTCAACCTGGGATTCGATCTCGAGTCGGTGACCGGGCTGAAAGGCGTGCAGCTCATAGGCGCAGGCGCCGTGCTCGTCGACAAAGCGTTCTCCAACGCACCGCGCGAAGTACACGTTGATTTTCCGCTACAGACTCACGCGGCGACTTGGTATGCGTTGGTGGTCGAGGACGCTGCGGGAAACAAAGCGTATACCAACCCCATCTGGGTCGATGCGGTGCGGCTGGCGGAGAATGGGTCAGTGGGCGGCGTAGAAATAGTAGTCGGCGGAATAGGCCACTCGTACCTGAGTCCCTGAATAGCTGACGTCGCAGCCGGTGACCGGCGCCTTGCCGCCGGCGGTATGCACCCGCTGAATCGACAGCACGTCGCTGAACAAGCCGTGTCCCGACGATTTTTTTGCGCGCAGCAGCAACCATGAAATCGCGGTGCCATCGGGGCCGGGGTCCTGGGCGACCACTTCGCCTACGACTTTGCTGCCGTCGTTGGCCTCCCAGGTCGGTCCAGCGTAATGCTTGCCCAAGACCTTTCCTTCGTCGTGGTGGAGTTGGGCCTCGGGCCCGGTCAACGTCCACGCGTAGTGGTCCGGATCGGACTGCGATGCTCGGCATTCGTAGATTTGTACGCCGATCCCGTGCGCGGTGATCTTGAGAGCCTGGCCTTGGGGCGGTGCCAGTGTTGCGGGGACGTGCTGCAACCCGAGGGGAGCGTCCGTCGCGCAAACCACGGTCACCGCGAGGCAGGCAGACGCCACCCATGATGCGCGGAAAGAACTCGTCGGCTTTCGAATCATGCGGATGCTCCTAATGCCTTGAATTATACTCGGCCAGCGATGAAAAACGTGCCACAACTCTGTGAACGACCCTTGGTCGTGCGTTGCGGTGCGTTCGGCGACATGGTGTTGATCACCACGTTGATCCGCGATTTGGCGCGGCGTTTCGGACGCGATGTGGACGTGCTCACCTCCGGATCGTGGAGCGAGCCGTTGCTGCGCGGTCAGGCGGGAGTCGGCGACGTCTTCAGCGTCCGCAGCCGCAAGACGCCGTACCTGCTGAGCGCCGATCAGCAACGGGCCGTACGCAAGCTGCGCCTGCGCGGTCCGGGTCCGACGTGGTTATGCGACGGTAACGACGCGGCGTGGTCCATGCTGGCGCGTGCGGGCACTCCGCGCCGCTTCGTCGTCGATGTGCGGGATCATCCGCTGTTGCCCGGTGAACATGCGACCCAACAATGGCGGCGTATGGCGCGCATCATGCCCGCGGTACCCGGGCTCGATGCGGGTGCAGGCATCGAAGCGCGCGCCGATGCTGAACTGGGATCGGGTGGTTGTCACCTCGACGTCGATGCTCGACAACGGGCGGACCTCACGACGTGGCTGCACGCCAGGCAGCTTGCCGACAAACCGTTGATCGCCGTGCAGGTGGGCAACAAGCGCACCATGCGCCGCGGCCTGCGCCGCCTGGCAGCCAACGAGAAATATTGGCCGCTCGAGCGGTGGACGGTCGTTTTGCGACATCTACGTGTTCGCCATCCGGCCCATGCCATCGTGCTGTTGGGCACGGGTCCCGAGTACGCGCTGAACGCGCAACTGGCCGCAGCCGCCGATATCGGCGGACTGCACAATCTGGCGGATGATCTTCCCGTCGCGCGTTTGCTCGCCGTCCTGGCGCGAGCGCAGGGCATCATCACGGTGGATTCCGGACCCGCTCACGCCGCGGCGGCGGTGGGCTGTCCGCAGGTGGTGCTGTTCGGAACGGCATCGACGTCGCTGTATCGTCCGTGGGGCACCGCGGGCGCCGAGGTGGTCGTGCTACGCCGGGAAATCGACGGCGCACCCACCATGCTGGGCATCGAGGCGGCCGACGTTACGGCGGCGTGGGATGGCCTACGTCTGCGAGAAAACCGAACGTCGGACTAGAGCAGAGCTAAGAGCCGCGGTGGTGCAGCGCTCAGACGAGCGCGCGCAGCATGTCGGGAGTGACCAACGTGACACCGCGTTTCGTCACGAAAAAGCGTCTTTCGTCCTCGACCGGATTTTGACCTATCTGCATGTCGTCCGGAATCACGCAGTTCTCGTCGAGGATGCAGCGTTTGATTTTCGCGTGACGGCCGATGGTCACGCCCGGTAACAGCACCGAGCTTTCGATGACGCTTCCTTCTTCGATACGCACATCGCTCGAGAGCAGGGACAGGTTCACGTGCGCCCCCGAGATGATGCAGCCGCCCGCGACCATGGAATTGACGGCGGTACCGCGCCGACCTTCCTCGTCGAGCACGAATTTCGCCGGCGGTTGTTGGGCCTGGTAGGTCCATATGGGCCACTGGTGATCGTAGATGTTCAATTCCGGATTGAGCGAGACGAGTTCCATGTTGGCCTCGTAAAGGGCATCAACGTTGCCGACGTCGCGCCAGTAATTCTGGGCCCGTGTCTCGACATCCTCGAAAGGATAAGCAAACACGCGCATGCGCTCGATGGCGGGCGGGATGATGTTCTTGCCGAAGTCGTGGCTGCTGGCTTCGTTCGCCGCATCGTCCGTCAAGAGCATCTCGAGTCTGTCCATGGCGATGACGTAGATGCCCATGGACGCACGCGCGAGGTGATTCTGACCGATGATCGGATCAGGATTCTTCGGCTTCTCGGCAAACTTCACCACGCGGTTGGTGTCGTCCGTGGTCAGGATGCCGAATTCGTTGGCACGCTCGATGGGTACGTCCACCACGCCGACCGTGATGTCGGCCTCGCATTGTTCGTGATAAGCGATCATCGGACCGTAGTCCATTTTGTAGATGTGATCGCCGGCCAGGATCAAGACGTGGGTCGGACTATGCGAGCGAATGAATTCCAAATTCTGAAATACCGAATCGGCGGTGCCGCGATACCAGTGCGAACCGATCTGCTGCTGGGCGGGAATCAATTCGACGAACTCGCCGAGCTCGCCGCGCAGATAGCTCCAGCCGCGTTGAATGTGCTGAATGAGCGATTGCGCCTTGTACTGAGTCAGGACCGCAATCTGCCGGATTCCGGAGTTCACGCAATTCGACAGCACGAAATCGACGATGCGAAACTTTCCGCCGAACGGTGTCGCCGGCTTGCAGCGATGTTCGGTCAGTGCCTTGAGCCGCTCGCCCCGACCGCCCGCCATGATCACCGCCAAGGTACCGCTGGTCAATCGGCTGACATAGCGTCCGGTGTTGGTACGAGCAGCATGTCGCATACAATCCTAGTCCTGAACTCGAAGCACGTTGAAGCAGCTCGATTGTGGCTCAAGCCTGCCATACTAATACGGTGGCCGCATCAGCATTTTGCACAATTTATCGGAACGCGGCGAATCAATGGGCTGCCCTCGTGTCGAGTCCGAGCAAGGCATAGCGGCGACCATTGGGCAGTGCATAGCGATGCAGTATTC
>CAZZXZ010000012.1:31810-40738 GCA_964658135.1 uncultured Acetobacteraceae bacterium
GCGGGTATACATGTCGACGAAGGCGCGCGTGGTCTCGTCCGGGGCGAATAGAACCAGCGGTTGGCCGGTACTGTCGCGCGCGAGGGTCCGGCCGATGGCGGGCAGATCCTGCCAAGCGTCGAGGCGGCGGTAGATTTGCGGTGCAGGTCCGCTCAGCAGCACGCAATAGGCGAGCAGCAAACCGAACAACGAAGCCGGTAATCGACCTTGGTGCAAGGCCCGCGCCGCCCACAGGGACAAGCCCGTGCTCAAGGCCAATCCTGCGGCTGATAGGCTCACGAACATCGTGCGGGAACTCAACGATTCCCAGCCGTCGCGGCCGATGATGATCACAGCCAGGGTCAGCACCGCACTCGCCAGCAGCAGCAGTCCGACCGTGGCGCCGATGGCGCGTTTATCCCAGCGATCCGCGGCGCTGCCGAGCGTGTTGACCCACCACCCTACGAGCAGGGCAAGGCCCGGCAGGGCGGGCGCGAGATAGATGTTGCGCGCCGTCGCCGCCACCGACAACACAGCCAGACTCGGCAGGAACGCGGCCAGTGCGAAGCGTACGGGTCGCCATGTTTCGAGGGCGACGCGGCGCTGCCGCCAGGCACTGCGCGCGGCGGCGATCACCAACAACGTCCAAGGCCAGAGATAGATGGGTAATTCGAGCAGATACTTGCCGGGAGCATTACGATGCGCGCCGGCATATTGCAGTGCTTCCGGCGCATCGACCTGTGCGAAACGACCGACGAGATTGTTCCAGAAAAAGACTTTGAGATGTGCAGGGCCATCCGGACCCACGTACACGAACCCCACCCACGTCAGAATCGCCGCTGCCTGGAGTAGCAATCCGACGTAGAGCTCCCAGCGCAACCATTCGCGCCAACGCCTTTCCCAGACCGTCAGGGTGACGAAGGTCAGCGCCGGAACCATCCAGGCGGCAGCGCTTTTACTCAAGAAGGCCAAGGCGAGCGCAGCGTGCATGCCGGTGTAGCCGCGCAAGCGCGCCGCCCTGCCCTCGGCATAAAAGCCGATGTGCAACCCGAGCAAGGCCAGCGCCACGGTGGCGAGCAAGGGTGCATCGGTCGCGAGCCAGATCGCCACCTGATAGGACAGCAGCAGGGTGGTGATGGCCGCCGCCGCCGCCCACCCGGCGCTGCGGCCGACGCTGCGGCGTGCGAGCAGACCCACGGCCAGCGCGGTGATGAGCGCATAGAGCAGGTTCGGCAGGCGCGCGGCCCAGGCGTCCGCGCCGACGACGCCCATCACCGCGCCGGCAGCCCAGTACGTCAGCGGCGGTTTTTCGCAGAACGCCTCGCCCGCCAGCAGGGGAACCGCCTTGGCGGACTGCCAACTCATCCGCCAGGCGATGTCGGCTTCGCGTGGTTCGTCGGGCGTCCAATAACCCCGGCCCAATACGCCGGCGCCCACCGCCAGCGTCAAGGCCACGCTGAGCAAAACGCGCGCAGATCGGGACGGGTAACTCAAGGTAGGTCGATGGGTGGCATACCGCGACGGATATCCTCGGAAAAATCGGCGCTTGGACCGGACAGTCGTGCGCGCTCGCTGATACGGCCGAACGCACGCAATTCCTGCAGCGAGTATTGGTGGTTGAGCCCGCCGACGCCGTACACGTATTGCGGCAGATACCCCGATAACAGCAGCCGGTAGTCCACCGGCAGGCGTCCAACGATGCGGGTCACCATGTGATAGACGAGGGTGGTGCAATTGACCGTGATGGTGTTGTAAAAGCGCGGTGCATCGACGAGCCGGTTCGCTTCGTCGACGTAGGCCAAGAACAGCGAGCGCATCGCCGACAACGGCATCCGCACCTGGTACAGATAATCGTCCTCGCCGCGAACGTTGGTGCGCACGCGGATCACATCGCGTTCGTCGGCGGCAAGAATGCTCAGCTCGAATTCCTTGAAGAAACCACCGACTTCGGAAAACGCCTGACTTTTTTGACGACGAATCTCCACCGAGAACACCACGTGAGAGCCCGTGTCGAAACCGAACGACATCAACGTGTGAGCGATGGCCGGCCCGGCCCAATACGACATAATCATGTCCACCGTCCGCAAGTGATCGAGGTCGTAAGTGCGCGTCTCCCAGCGCTGCGTATACTCGTTTTCAGTGTGCCAGTCGAAATTGCGCACGTTGTGCAGGATCACGCGATGACCGTCCAAGGTGCCGGTCGTCATTCGAGCGACGTCGTCGGCCCACAGGCGATCGTTCGATGGCGCGATCCGGCTCCACCACATCAGCATGATGGCGAACGCGACTCCGAATGCGAGCAACCCGGACCACCGGCCATGCCACGAGCCGATGAGCATCGACACGCTGAACACGGCCCAAAGGACGATGCTCAACGTCTTCGAGACCGGGCCATCCGGTACCTGGTACCACAGCGCAAGGCTGCCCCACAGCGCAGGAAGCGCGACGAGCAGCGTGACGAATGCGCTCATCACGATCCGCAGGAGGCCCGCCGCCGGCGGGCTCATGCCATCCCGCGCTCGGCCAAAAACTCACCGAGAATGCGGGCCGTGTGACTCTGGCCCGGTTTGCGAACGATGACGTCGGGCATGCCCTGAGCGACGATACGGCCGCCACCACCGCCGCCCTCGGGTCCCAGATCCACGAGCCAATCCGCCTCGGCCATGACGTCGAGGTTGTGTTCGATGACGACGACGGTGTTGCCGGCGTCCACCAGCCGTTGCAAGACCTTGACGAGTTTTTCCACGTCGGCCATGTGTAATCCGACGGTGGGTTCATCGAGCACGTACAACGTGTGCAGGCGCTCGCGCCGGGCGATGTCGACACCCAACAGATCGGTACGTACCTTGGATAATTCGGCCACCAATTTCAGCCGCTGGCTCTCACCGCCCGACAACGTGGGGCTGGGTTGACCCAGGCTCAAATACCCCAACCCGACGTCGACGAGCAGACTCAACGGATGCTGCACGCTGCGCTGGGCGGCGAAGAAATCGACCGCATCCTCGACGCTCATCGCCAGCACTTCCCCGATATTCTTGCCCTTGAACAAGATCGACAGCGTTTCGGCGTTGAACCGCTTGCCGTTGCAAACATCGCAAAGCACCTGGACGTCGGGCAGGAAGTTCATCTCGATGCGCTGCAGGCCCTGACCTTCGCAGGCTTCGCAACGACCGCCCGCGGTGTTGAAGGAGAAGCGACTGGTGGCGAAGCCGCGGATCCGGGCGTCGGTGGTCTCCGCGTAGAGCCGACGGATCGAGTCCCAAAAACCGATGTAGGTCGCCGGACAGGAGCGCGGCGTCTTGCCGATCGGCGTCTGATCGACCTCGAGCACCCGGCTCAGCGTTTCCCAGCCGGTGACGGAATCGCAGCCCTCGACGTGCACCGTTTTTTTCAATGCCCGCTGCGCGCGCGTCGGACGCGTCAGCAGCCGCTTGAGGTTGCCCTGCAGGACGTTGCGTGCCAGCGAGGATTTTCCCGATCCCGATACGCCGGTGATCACGCTGAGCCGCTGGAGCGGAATGCGGGCGTCGACTTTGCGCAGGTTGTGCAGCGTCGCACCGCGAATCTCGACGGCGGGCGCCCGGCGGTCCACCGGGCGACGCGCGGACCGCGAGTGCCGATACGGCGCGGCGAGGCTGCGTCCGGTGGCCGAATCGCCGCCTCGCGCCAGTTCAACGGCGGTACCTTGCGCCACCAACCGGCCGCCGCGCTTGCCGGCGCCGGGACCCAAGTCGATCACATGATCGGCGCGGCGGATGGTGTCTTCATCGTGCTCGACGACGATCAGCGTGTTACCTTTCGCGCGCAGACGATCCAACGTATCCAGCAGGGCGATATTGTCGCGGGGATGTAAACCGATGGTGGGCTCGTCGAGCACGTAGCAGACGCCCTGCAGATTCGAGCCCAATTGCGCGGCGAGCCGGATGCGTTGCGCTTCACCCCCCGACAACGTCGGAGCGGCGCGATTCAACTGCAGATAGCCGAGTCCCACGTCGCAGAGAAACGCGGTACGCGTGGCGAGTTCCGCCAACAGATCGCGCGCGATGTCGCGCTCCCTGCCGAGCAGCTTGATTTTCGCCAACGTGGCTCTGAAATCCTGCACGGGCAGGGCGGTCAGCGCAGCGATCGACAACTCGCGAAACAACACGTGCCGCGCCACCGGGTTCAAGCGTTCTCCCGCGCACGCCGGGCAGCACGATCCCTCGCCCGCCTCGGCCGCGCGCCATTTCGATTCCTCGCCGCTCTGCTCCGCATCGAACTCCTCCAAGCGCAGTCCAGTGCCGAAACACGCCGAGCACCACCCGTGCCGGGAGTTGAAGGAAAAAAGACGCGGATCGAGCTCCGGAAAGCCGGTGCCGCAGTTCGGGCAGGCGCGTTTGGTCGAGAAGACGGCAACGCTCGCGGGAGTCCCCGACTTGGCCACGTGGACCACCGCGCGTCCGTGTTCCAGGGCGATCGCCAGCGCCTGCCGGAGTTCGGTTTCCTGACCGGCGCTCACCGTCAAAGTCGCCACTGGCAACTCGATGCTGTGTTCGACGAAGCGGTCGAGCCGCGGCCACTTCGCCGTCGGCAACGACGCGCCATCCACACGCAGTTCGGCGTAACCCTTGCCGCGCGCCCATTTGGCGAGCGCCGTATACAAGCCCTTGCGCGCAACGATGAGCGGCGCCAAGAGCGTCACTTTCTGGCCGCGATAGTCCTTGAGGATTCGCGCCGCAATGGCGTCAGCCGATTGTGGCTCGATCTTCGCGTCGCATACCGGGCAGTATTGCGTACCCAGCTTGACGTACAGCAACCGCAGAAAATGATAAATCTCCGTCAGGGTGGCGACGGTGCTCTTGTGGCCGCCGCGGCTGGTGCGCTGTTCGATGGCCACGGTCGGCGGTATGCCGAAGATCGCGTCGACGTCCGGCCGCGATGCCGGCTGCACGAACTGCCGGGCATAGGCATTCAGCGACTCGAGATAGCGGCGTTGTCCCTCCGCGAACAAGATGTCGAATGCGAGGCTGCTTTTGCCGCTGCCGGAGACACCGGTAATCACGGTAAACCGGTTGCGCGCCAGATCCACGTCGACATTTTTGAGATTGTGTTCGCGGGCGCCCCGGATTTGAATGGCCGTGGGGGCGGCAACGCGCTGCGCGTGGCGATTGGCATCTTGGACGCCGTGCAGGAAGGCGCCGGAACTCTCCGCCTCGGTGAGGGCGCGACCGGTGTGCGAGGCCGCCACCTGCATGACCTGTTCGGGGGTGCCGACGCACACCACGGCGCCGCCGCCAGCGCCGCCTTCGGGGCCCAGATCGATGATCCAGTCGGCGGCCCGTACGACGTCCACATTGTGTTCGATTACCAACAGCGAATGACCGGCATCGATGAGCTGCCGAAACGCCCGCAGCAACTTGGCTACGTCGTCGAAATGCAGGCCCGTCGTGGGCTCGTCGAACAAAAAGAGCGAGCCTCGTTCGGCGCCGCCGCGCGCCGTCGTGCCGCCGACGCCACGCGCGGTACGTTTTTTCGCGGCTTGTTCGTGCACGGCGTTCTCGGCGAGATGGCCGGCGAGCTTCAGCCGCTGCGCTTCGCCGCCCGACAAGGTAGGAACCGGTTGCCCCAGCCGCAGGTAATCCAGACCGACGTCGGCCAACGGTTTGAGACGCAGCCCCACCTCGGCGTCGGCAGCGAAGAAATTCAGCGCTTCGGAGACGGTCAGATCGAGCACGTCGGCGATACTCTTCGGCGGGAACGCGCCGCGCGTGAGTTTGCACTCGAGAATTTCCGCCCGATAGCGCCGTCCGTCGCAGTCGGGACAGCGCAAGTACACGTCGGAGAGGAATTGCATTTCGACTTGTTCGAAACCGTTGCCGCCGCAGGCAGGACAACGGCCGTTCCCGGAATTGAAGCTGAACGTGCCGGCGGTGTATTGACGCTCCAACGCTTGCGGCAACTTCGCGAATAAACTGCGTACCGCGTCGAAGGCGCCCACGTAGCTCGCCGGATTGGAGCGCGTGGTGCGTCCGATGCGGTTTTGATCCACCATGATGACGGCGTCGATCAGTTCGACGCCGTCTAGCGCCTCGAACGCGCCCGGGTTGTCGGTGGATTTGCCTTTGGCACGCAGCAAGGCTGGATAGAGCACGTCGTGAATCAGGGTGGATTTGCCCGAACCGCTGACGCCCGTGACGCACACCAGACGCCCGAGGGGTATCTCGACATCGATGCCTTTGAGGTTGTGCTCCGAGGCGCCCGTGAGACGAAGGGCGCCGGCCGCGCGCACTCGTGCGCCGTCGTGCGTTCGCGGCGGCAACGGAATACGTTTGCGTCCGAACAGATAATCGGCGGTCAGCGACCCTTGCGCACGCGCCAATTGAGTCAAGGGCCCATAGAACACGATGTTGCCGCCATGCTCGCCGGGGCCCGGACCGATGTCGAGCACGCGATCGGCCGCCTGCATGACCTTCGGGTCGTGTTCGACGACCACCAGCGTGTTGCCGGCGTCGCGCAGACGTTGCATGACCCCGACGATGCGGCCGACGTCGCGCGGGTGCAAGCCGATGGAAGGTTCGTCCAGTACGAACAGCGTGCTGACGAGCGACGTGCCGAGCGCGGTGGTCAGATTGATCCGTTGCACTTCGCCGCCGGACAGCGTGCGCGATTGACGATCCAGATCGAGATAGCCCAAACCCACGTCGTTGAGATACTGCAAGCGGGCGCGAATCTCCCGCAGCAACACGTCCACCGCCTCGTCCAGCACGGCGGGCAGTTCGAGGGAGGCGAAAAACTCGCGACAGCGATCGATCGGCAGCAGCATCAATTCGCGGATGTTCAGACCGGAGTCGCCGGGTGCGGCGGCGACCCGGGAAGCGCCGGGGCGGCGCCCGCCCACCCGCCAGAGCAGGGCTTCGGGCTTCAAGCGGGCGCCGTGGCATACGGTGCACTCCGTGTACGAGCGGTACCGCGACAACAGCACCCGGATGTGCATTTTATAGGCTTTGGTTTCGAGCCAGGCGAAGAAGCGCTTGACGCCGTACCAGACGTTCTTGGTCCACTCGCCTTCGCCGTCGAGCACCCACGAGCGTTGCGCGTCGCTGAGCTCGCGCCAGGGCGTGTCGATGGGAATGGCGCGCTTACGGGCGAACTTCAACAAATCCGCTTGAGCGTCTTTGTTCGATTCCGTCTGCCACGGTTTGATGGCGCCCCCGCGCAGCGACAACGAAGTGTCGGGGATCACCAGGCCGTAATCCACGCCGATGCTACGACCGAAGCCCCGACAGGCCTCGCAGGCACCGATGGGCGAATTGAAACTGAACGTGCTGGGGCTCGGCTCCTTGTAGCCGATGTTGCAGTCCGGGCAGTGCAAGCCGGTCGAAAATCGCCACGCCGGCGCGCCGTCGGCCGCGTCGCTTTGCGGATAGACATCCAATCGACCTTGACCGACCTTGAGCGCCGCTTCGATGGCATCGCCGGCCCGTGCGGGGTCGACCGCCGACCAGCGGAAACGGTCCTGGATCACCTGCAGGGTATCGTCCCGCTGCTCGTGCACGCGGGTGTAGCCCTGACCGGTCAGCAGCGCTTTTATTTCGACTTCGGTGAAATTGCTCGGGACGGTCACCGGAAAGGTCAGCAGCAAACGCGGGTCGCCGGCATCACGCGCGCGCGTCTCGATCGCGGCGCGAATGGACTCCGGCGTATCGCGACGCACGGGCCGGCCGCACCCGCGGCAATGCAGAACGCCGGTGCGCGCGAACAGCAGCTTCAAGTGATCGTTCAGTTCGGTCATCGTGCCGACCGTCGAACGCGAGGTGCGAACCGGATTGGTCTGGTCGATCGCAATGGCCGGCGGAATGCCGTCGATGCGATCCACCAGCGGTTTGTCCATGCGATCCAAGAACTGGCGCGCATAGGGCGAAAAAGTTTCGACGTAGCGGCGCTGGCCTTCGGCATACAGCGTGTCGAAGACCAGCGAGGATTTTCCCGACCCGCTGACGCCGGTGACGACGATCAGTTCGTTGAGCGGTAAATCGAGATCGAGATCTTTAAGGTTGTGCTGGCGGGCGCCGCGGATGCGGATCGCATCCTGGCGCGGCGGATCTAAGGGCGGCATACCCGATATTTTACAGGATTCTGTAAACTTACCGGCCGGCGAATTGCTCCATCATGAGGCCGGTACCGCCGCGCGTGACGTGCGCGACGATGGCCGTGCGGCGATGAATCTTGGTGACCAACCCTAGGTTGATGGCGAACGCGAGCTGCACCTGTTGGCCTTTTCGCAGACCGAGATTCTCGGTCTCCACGAACACCCCGTTGGCGCTGAGATTTTTCGCCCGGCAAATGCGGCTTTTATGGCCGGACATGACGACGTACACCGTCGTGCGCGCGCGATGGCGGGTATGTAAGCGACGCTCCATGATGTTTTCTCGTGCTGCTCGTGGGGAGGGCGAGCCATTATGCACACGCCGTCACGGTTAGCGAAGTGTCGCGCAGTAGTTTTACCCTTATGTCAATCGAGCCCTGGGATTAGGTTCAAGACAGCGATCGATGACGGCTTTCGTGACTGCCAGGCGGCCACGACGTACGCCCCGACCAGGTTAGGCCAGGTCTTTACGACGGATGGCGAGTTGTTCCGGGGCATCGATGCCCATCTTGACGCGGCGTCCCGTGGCCCCGAGCAAGGTGATTTGAATGGGGCCGTTGGCAAACAATTGTGCGAGCGTCATGGTGCCGTCCACCCCATCAGCAGGTTGGATCACGATGGATTCGTCGGCGCGGCGGCTCAAGACCAGCATGATTCAAGCCCGCGCCAAGGCGCGCAGCGCTCGGGCAAAGGTCTTTCCCTGTCGGCCGTAAGTCATCGGCGCGCCGCCGCGCACGATGTCGATGAGCTGGCGAATCTGGTTTTGGCGGATGTGGATGATGTGGCCGTTGACTTCATTGGCGGTTCGACAGCCGGACACCAAC
>CAZZXZ010000012.1:40748-42763 GCA_964658135.1 uncultured Acetobacteraceae bacterium
CACCAACGCCATCAAGGTGTGCCAGCGTTCGGTGATCTCGGGGCCGCTGCGCGCGGGGTCCGGATCGCCGTGGCTGAGCGAACGTCGCTCGCTTTCCAATCTCTCCAGCAGGCCGAACAGGCGGATCTTTTCGGCGGCTGTTTCGTGGACCGCGGCCGGGGCGGCGCCGGTCAGGGCGGCCCGCTCCGCCGCCAAGGCGCTCGTCAAGGAACGTGCAGCCTCGATTTCGCGATCGAGCAGGTCTTCGAGGCGTTGCACATCGTGATTCATGGCGTACTACTTAAGCCCGCTCTCGAATTGCAACAATTTGCCGGCCACGCGGTTCGAATCGATCTGGTACGTGCCCGAACTGAGCTGCTGCTTGACGGCGGACACCTTGGCCGTATCGACCACCGGTGTCTTGGCGATGGTTTCTTCGATCTTCTGTAACGACCGTGCCGAATCGGTCAGCGTGACCTGGTCGCCGCTCTTGCCGCTCGCCGCGGTGCTGACGGTCGAATTGCCGGTCGATTTGTCGGTGACGACAGCGCCATTGCTGGAGCCTTTGACGGGCACCACCGGCTCGGTCGTCGAATATCCACTGATTTTGTTGGTCACCTAATTCTCCTCGGACGCTCACCGTGTCCCACCTGTTATCGTCGGGTTCGCGCCAAACTTTAATCGCAGCGCTGGTTGCCGACCCTGAGAATGCCTTTATCGACTGTGATGCGGTTCACTGAAGGCTCATTGGAAAATAATTTCCACGACCTGGGCGGAGCGCGCGATCCCCTCGACGATCTTGCCCGACGACAGATTCTGCACCTTGACTCGCTGGTTGATGAGCCCGTCGCTCATGGCGCGGCCGGCCATGCGCACCTGCATGCCACCCGCATCGGCAATCAGCGTCACCGCCTGACCCCGCTGCACGGCTTTCGATGCCACCAGCAACTGATTGGTGATGATGGCGCCGCCTGCAATGGGTCGTCCGACGGTCAAGCCCACCGCGATGGCGGGATCGTCGAAATACCCGAGCGGCAGCTCGGACATGTCATGTTGCTCGACGCGCAGATCGGCGGCGCTCAAGACGCTGCCCATTACCAAGGCGTGGGCTGCAACCGCCACCGGTGTGGTCCCGATCACGCGGACCGGCACGTATAAATGCCAGGCCGTGGGTCCCGCGCAGCGTAATTCCACGGTGACGCGATCTTTCATGTGGCGGCCCGTCCCGATAAGCGGTTTGACCGGGGTGGCGCAGGGCGCCAGCTGCAGATGAGGCTGCAGAGGGCCGATCACGAGCCGCTCGCGGTCCGTCAATGCGCCCAACTCCTGTTCGCCGGCGGCTTTGGCCAGCGCTTCCAACTGGCCAACGTCTTGAAAAACCTGCGCGTGAGCCAGGCCGGGGGCAGCCATGCCGGCGACCCCCCAATACAGCAGGGCTATCAAGTGACGGAATTTTGGCACTACTTGCATTATAGAGATCAGTAAGCAAGCCGCGTGCCAGGTGATGGCTGGGGGACCTTGCGCCGCGAGGCGCGCCGATGGCGAGCGGCAAGACCTTGCCGTGCCGCGCGGCCGAGCGCGGAAAAGCGGCCGTCGCCCGGCTCGCGCCGCTCCCCGAACTTGCGCAGCGCCGCGGCGGCAGGCCGATTGCGCTGTTGGCACAGCTCTTGCTTAAGGTCTCCTCGAGGAGAATTTACGCATGTTTCAAAACGTTTTCGGTATTCACGAACAAGCACTGTTGTTGCACGGCCAGCGAATGGGTGTGCTCGCGACGAACTTGGCCAACGTCGATACGCCGAGCTACAAGGCCCGCGACATCGACTTCAGTGCCGTGCTCTCGCACACCGATGCAAGCCCGCTGCCTCTGCAGGCGACGCAAGCATCGCACATCTCGCTCAGCAGCGACGATGCGGGTGCCGCCGACCTCAAATACCGAAATCCCTATCAGGCATCCCTCGACGGCAACACCGTGGAAATGCCCGTGGAGCAGGCGGCGTTCTCGGAGAACAACGTGCGCTATCAAGCGAGCCTGCAGT
>CAZZXZ010000013.1:0-42260 GCA_964658135.1 uncultured Acetobacteraceae bacterium
CTTGGGCGCAGGCACGCGCCCGACTACCGCTTAATCTCGACGGTGCCGGCATGAGTGCCAAACCGACGGGTGATGTACCTTAGTTTTACGAGCGCCAGATAGACGACGAACGCCACAAGAATAGAATCACAGGAGGCGATTCCCGTGATGCCGACATGGCCGCGTTCCGCCAACAGACCCAGGGTAGATGCGCTCAACCACGCAGTAAATGCACTCCAGTTCCAGCGCGGACGCTCCGCCAGGCGCGCCAGATCATAGCGGCAGTCACTCAGTATCAGAAAGTCGGCGGCATAGATGCCTGCAATTCCCGGTATCGTCGTCCCCAGCAGGATGAGGAAGGCAGTAAAGTGATTCGCCATGCCCGTCGCGGCAACGCAGGTGCCGATCGTACCGGCCGCTATGGTCAGCTTCCACTTGGAAACCCCGGGAAGCAGCGATGCCAGGGTGAGCGACGTTGAATAGAGATTGTGAGAGTTGGTGCTCCATGTGGCAAAAACCAGCAGGATCAGCGCGGGCAGGCCTATACCCAGACCGATCATGATGAGGACGAGGTCGTGCTTGCCCGTGGCTAGGCTTGGAATCATTGCGCAGTAGAACACGGCCGGGAAAACGACAGCCAGCGAGAGCGCGGCAGCCAGCATGCCCTCCCAGGTGCGCCGCGCATAGCGACAAAGATCCGGCAGGAGAATGGCACCGACGATGAAGCTTCCCACCACCATGGAGATGGCAGCGCCTACGGGCAAATCCGCACCTTTGACCGTGGCCAGTTGATCCCAGGTAACAATCCGAAGAGCACAAGTCACCGCGGTCGCAAGCAGCGCCAGCATCAAAGGCACGGCAACGATGGAAAGCTTGTCCAAAGCCTTGAAACCCCAGATGGCGGTGAGGATCATCAGGGCGCTTCCAACGATGCTAAGCGGCACGGTTCCCAAATCGAGCCCGTAGAGATCGACGATCGTTCTCTGACAGGCACGCCCGAACAGCTCGGCGGTGACGCCGTACCAGCCGAACAGGGCGACCGCGATCACCCCGTTGACCACCCGGGCGCCCGCGCGGCCGAAGCAGAACTGCGTGATGACATACGTGGAAAGCCGGGTCTTCGACCCGATGTAAGAGCTGAAGATGCCGATCGCGGCGAGAATCAAGCCGCCAACCACGAACGCATGGGTTGCCCGATACAACCCAAGGGTCAAACCAATGGTGGAACCAGCGATGAAGATCGGCAACGTGATCGTGAAGCCGATGATGACCATCGCCACCCTCAGACCGCTGACGGCATTCTCCTCCGGCACCGGGGTCGTGGGAAAGTCCTCGGTGAGATTTTCCAGGTCATTCATGACGTTCCCTAGGGTGGATGATCGGACCAGCGCCTCATCGGCATGTAATCCTGCGCGATGCCGAATGCCCGCGGCCCGATCACGCGTAGAGCGGCGTCGGTGCGCATCAGCGGCGGAACTCCGATTCCGAGCACTTTTACCCGTTGTCCGAACTTCAACGCATCCGTGGTGATGGTATCGGCCGTTTCACTGTCTACGACGGTGATGATGTCGGGAGTCGTCGCAACCGCGACATCGTTACGATACGCGATGAGGTTCTCGTTCTGGAACACCACCGTGAGCCGGTCCGGTGTGCTTCCCATTGCCTCGATCGACACATTGCCACGATTGAAACCACCCCGGGTTTCTCTCAGTACATCGACGATCTTGCCTTCAAAGAGGATGCACGCTGCTCGGGGTTCAGGCAGTTCCCGCAACGCCTTGAACAAGGTTGCCTCGAGGGCATCACCCTTCCCTGCATGCACGGCACGGCCCATTCGCAAGGCAAGGGCCAAGGTGTCGCGTATGGCCGTGCGCTTCGTCTCGGCGCCGGACATCGGGTAGCACGCGACATGCGCCGTGCCGCCCATTTGTGCCACCACGGCCCGTCCCAGTCGTTCACCCATCAGATTCGATGTCGCCATCACTTGCACGACCTCACCGCTCTCGTTGGCCAGAGTCACCGGCGAAATGGGGTTTCCGTAGATACCGAAAGTCACCATCTGAATTTCGGGAAATGCACGGCCCATCCCGTCTGCATTGACGATGGGAAGGCCGAGTCTGGCACCGAGCACCAGCGGGACCATGGAATTGATGCCGCCGACCTCGATGGGAATCAACGCATCCGCCTTACGGCCCAATCGCGCTTCGGTGGCTGAGAGCGCCAACGCCAATGCTTCGACGCTCGGGACTTTCTCGATCATGACGGTGGGCGCTCCCATCATCAGAATTGGGATGACCAGAGCGGCGTCATCCAGGTCCTCGATACCGATGATGCGCGCCTGCCGGCCCTTGCGCAGTTCGTGCTCCAGTACAAGACGTCCGACATACGGGTTTCCCCCGCCGCCGGCGCCGAGCAGTGCCGCGCCTCGACCGAATGCGTCGAGGTCCTCGATCGTCAACTCAGACAGGATGGCATTGCCCAGCGCGTCGAGGTCACTCATGGTCGAGCCTTGAGTGCCAGGTCGCCGATGACTTTGGCGCGGACGCGGACCGTCTCACCGGCCCCATAACCTAAGGGTATTTCCTCTATATCGACCACCTCGAGGCTGTCAGGATCGGCTCCCGCATTGATCGCCTTGTTGCTCGCTTCCTGCTTGGCCAGCAATAGCGAGGCCTCACGCCCCAGGTCGGAGTAGCGAAAGATTCGATCTACCTCGCCGCCAACCTGCGCGATGGCCGCCCCGATCGCATTCGCTTCGGCCGAGCGCTCCGGCTTGATCAGCCGGGTGACGCCCTGCAGCGGCCGCGAAACCAGTACGCTCCCCCCGCCGACCAAGACCACCGGCGCACTGCTGGCGCTGGTCTTCACACGATCGATGCCGTCTTCGATCATTTCGTGTATGCGGACCACGGCGGCCTCGACCAGTTCAGCCGGAATGCGGCCCTCGATCAGAGTGGGATTGCCCACCGTCGCGTAGCCCGCCGCCACCGCGATGTCGGTGGCGGTGAGGGTGTTGCCACCGAACACCAAGGCCTCGGCGGTGAGTCGAAACCCGACCGAATCCGGACCGATCCGCAGGCCCGCATCGGTGTGAACGACGCTGCCTCCGCCGAGACCCAAAGCGAGCACGTCGGGCATGCGAAAATTGGTGCGCACGCCGCCAATATCGACGGGAACCGCCGACTCCCGCGGAAAGCCATGCTGCAACACCCCGATATCCGAGGTGGTCCCTCCGATATCGACGACCACGGCATCCTGCAGATTCGACAGATAGGCTGCCCCCCGCATGCTGTTCGTCGGGCCCGATGCGAAGGTCAACACGGGATATCGCTCGACCACTTCGGCGCCCATCAACGTGCCGTCGTTTTGACTGACGAAGAAGGGACACCGTAGATCCAAACTGACCAGCGCGTCACGAAATGCACCGACAATTTGGCGTGACAGGTCCGCGAGCGATGCGTTCATGATTGCCGCGTTCTCGCGCTCGATCAAACCTAGCCTGCCGATTTCGCTCGCAAGGGTGACACGGGCGTCGGCATGATGCTCGAGGACTATTTTCCGCGCACGCTGTTCCATGCTGGCATCGATCGGAGAAAAAATGGACGAAATAGCGAAGCTGTCGATTCCAGCCGCGCGGGCTTGTCTTGCCGCCAATGCGATCCCGGCCTCGTCGAGGGGCGAGATCTCCCGGCCATCCACTTCAAAGCCGCCGGCGAGCATCGTCGCATGGCGGCCGATGACTCGGATCAGCGCCTCCGGCCAGCCGGTGAGCGGCGGCAGGCTCGATCCGGCAGGCAATCCCAGCCGGATCGTCGCCACGGGCGACAGACGCCGGCGTTCGACAAAGGCATTCGTGAATTGGGTGGTACCGATCATGACGGACTCGATATCGCGCTTGGCAACGCCTGCCTTGGCAAGCACGTCACGGATGGATTGGACCACGCCGAGCGCGACATCCTCGGTGGTGGGCGCCTTGGTCGATGCAAGAACGCGGTTCCCGTCCATTACGGCAGCATCGGTATTGGTGCCACCGACGTCGACCCCGATTCGCATACGAAATCATCCTCCCCGGACAAGTCTCGCCGGCATTCTGCCGACCGCCTGCCCGGTTGCCAACGATCGCAGAGGCTAGGACGCCACACCAAAACGGCTAGCTGTGGTACCCGGATCGAAACAGGGTGGACAACCTAGCCGGATTTTCAGGTGTTCCTAGCCGGCAGTGAGCTTGCGCCATCACCAAGCTGACATAAACATGACCGTAGGGAGAGGCGAACGATTCGACAGGGGTGATTATGCGTGGAACATTGTTCGATGGGCCGAACATGGCCTGCTCGATGGGGATACTCGTGCTTGGAATGGTTTGCGCATCACAAGCGCAGCAGACTGCAGCTCCCGGTGGACCTCCGCAGTCTTCATCGGAACAACTCGAGACGGTGACCGTGACGGCACGAAAGCGCTCGGAGCTCCTGCAAGACGTCCCGGCGACGATCACATCCTTCAGCGGCAGCGCACTCGAAGCCGCCTCGGTGAACGATGTGAAGGATTTCGTGGCCCTGGTGCCGAACGTCATCCTGCAACCATCCTATCGCGCAGGCGTAGTCAACCTGTCGTCTCGGGGAGATTCGACTCCCCAGCAGGGAGATCCTCCCGTCGCAATCGTCATTGACGGGGTCCAAGCATCAGCTCAGGATTTCCTGAATCAGCAATTGTTCGACATCGATCGGGTCGAGTTTCTCAAAGGACCGCAAGGCGCACTGTATGGCCAAGGAGCCATCGCCGGTGCGATCAACATCGTGACGAAGAAGCCTACGGATCAGTTCGAAGGGTTCGCCTCCGAGGAGCTCAGCCGGGCGGACAGCAGCGGCAGCGCCGACACGCGCGCAACCGCCGGAATTTCCGGTCCTCTCATCGCTGATCACCTCTTTTATCGAGTTGCGGCGCTTTACGAAAACCGTGACGGTTACATCGAGAATACCTTTCTCGGGCGCAAAGCTGATCCGCTCGAAACCGGTATCGTTCGCGCGAGCCTGCTCGGCCAGTACGACTCCCTCACATTCCAGCTGGGCGCCTTCTATCAGCGCTCCAAGGATGGAAACGCCTATTACGATGTGGTCAATTTTCCGCTGAATGCGGCCGGCAACCCCGACACCACCAAGCACGTCGATTTCAACAACATCAGCTACACCAACAACAGCAATCTGCCGACCTCCGAGGATCGCGAACTGTATTCGGTATCGTCCAAGGTCGATTATAAATTTCCGGGGCTCACGCTCACGTCCGTCACCGGGTTCAACACCAGCCTGCAATCGAACTTCGGTGATCTCGATTTCGGGCCCACGCAGTCCGGGACGCAGAACGTCGACTACAACGTGCGGGTCGCGAACGAGGAGATCCGGATCACGTCCGACGCCGCCGACCGCCTGCGCTACGTGGCGGGAGTCTTCTACCAGCATCGGGAAATCTACAATCTGTTCACGACTCCCCCCTACCTCGGCACCGGCATACCGATCACCCTGGACAGGTCGCAGTTCGACCTGTCGCCCGCGGCGCAAACCTACTCCAGCATCGACGAGATCCGCAGCAACTCCTACGGCGTGTTCGGGGATCTGGATTTCGACGTCACGGACCGGCTGACCACCACGCTGGCGCTGCGCTACGACACCGACCACCGCACCAGCCAATATCTTGGCACGGGCGCGGGCGAGAGTGCCACCGTGGCCGCCTCGGTGCCCAAGAATGTCGCGGCCACCTTTTCCCAGCCACAGCCGAAGATCGACATCTCCTACAAATTCACCCCGGAAATCATGGTCTATGCCGACGCCGCGCAGGGCTTCCGGAGCGGCAGCGTCAATCCCTGGCTGGCCGCACAAAATCCCGGAGTCAGCCGCATCTTGAAAAAGGAAGTGGCCAATTCATATGAAGCCGGATTCAAAACGCAATTTTTTGATCACCGTGCGCAGGCCAATCTGAGCATTTTTCACGTCAACTACGAAAACTGGCAGTACTATTTTTATGCCTTTGGCTCGCAAAACATGATCAACATCGCCAATGCGGCCGCGGATGGCCTCGAATTAGATGGAGCACTGGTCGTCAATTCGCATCTCACACTCAACGGCAGCGCGGGATATTTGCACACCCGCATCGATAATTTTAACGGCACCAATATCAATCGGGGTAACACGCTCCCCGACTCACCGGACTCGACGATCAACTTCAGTGGCGTATACAAGACGCCCATCGCCCCTGGTTTGGATCTGTTTGGGCGCGCGGCGTATCGGAGAGACGGCAGAATATATTTCGATCCCGCCGACCTGAATTACGATACCCCGAAGAACTACGTGGATCTATCGCTGGGAATCGAGAAGACCAACTGGACGGTACAGGCATTCGTGCGCAACTTGACCGACGAGCGCACGGTGACTAATTTTGCCCAAGTTTTCGGGCAAGGAGGGAATCTGCAGGCCGCGCTGCTGCCCAATATGCCCCGCGTCTTCGGACTATCGGCGAGTACCCGCTTCTAAGGTTTTTGTAATCGCGGCAAGCTGACACGGGTTCATCCAGCGAACCCGTGGATTCGAATCGGCATGATCGGCGCGGGCTGGGACTTGACGCCGGGCGTATAGTGTTCGGCTACATGCAAAATATTCGCATCCGGGGCGCCCGGACCCATAACCTCAAGAACATCGATCTGGATCTGCCCCGGGACCGGCTGATCGTATTGACCGGACTTTCGGGTTCCGGCAAGTCTTCCTTGGCCTTCGACACCATCTACGCCGAGGGGCAGCGCCGCTACGTGGAGTCCCTCTCCACCTATGCCCGTCAGTTTTTGTCCATGATGGAAAAGCCCGACATCGACACCATCGAGGGACTGTCCCCGGCCATCTCCATCGAACAGAAGTCGACCTCGCACAATCCCCGTTCCACCGTCGGCACGGTCACGGAAATCTACGATTACCTGCGCCTGTTGTACGCCCGTGCCGGAACGCCGCGCTGCCCGGATCACCACATCGATCTCGCCGCCCAGACGGTCAGCCAGATGGTCGACACCATCCTCGCGCAGCCGGAGGGTACTGCGCTGATGTTGCTGGCGCCGGCGGTCGCCGAGCGCAAGGGGGAGCACGCCGAGTTGATCGAGGAGCTGCAAGCCGGCGGATTCGTACGGGCGCGGATCGATGGGAAAGTCGTCGAACTCGAGCATGCTCCCAAGCTCGACGTCCGCAAGAAACATACGGTCGAGGCCGTCGTCGATCGGTTCAAAGTACGCCCCGATCTGGGTCAACGTCTGGCCGAATCGTTTGAAACGGCGCTGCGACTCGGTCAAGGGGTGGCGCGGGTCGCCTACATGGACCAGAGCCAGAACCAGACCCCGAATGCCGAACTGGTCTTTTCGAACAAATTCGCTTGCCCCATCTGCAACTATTCCCTGAGCGAACTCGAGCCACGTCTGTTTTCCTTCAACAGCCCGATCGGCGCCTGTCCGGCGTGCGACGGTCTCGGTACACAGGAATTTTTCGACCCCGACAAGATCGTCGCCAATCCGCACCTCTCGCTGGCCGGCGGTGCGGTGCGCGGTTGGGACCGGCGTAATGCCTATTACTTTCAGCTGATTCAGTCGTTGGCACGGCACACCCGCTTCGATATCGAAGCGCCGTTCGAAAGCCTGTCGCCGAAGATTCGTCAGCTGGTGCTCTTCGGGAGCGACGAGCAGCAAATTGAATTCAAGTATCTCGACGGCAAGGGCGGTACGGTCAAGCGCAAGCATGCGTTCGAAGGCATCGTCAATAATTTGGAGCGCCGCTACACCGAAACGGAATCCGCGGCGGTGCGCGAGGAGCTTGCCAAGTACCGCGCCTCGCGCAACTGTATCGAATGCGGCGGCACGCGGCTCAACCGCGCGGCACGCAACGTCTTCGTCGATGGCCGCAGCGTACCCGAGGTGTCCGCGTTGTCGGTGGGTCGCGCCATCGAGTTCTTCGGCGCACTCGCGCTGCCTGGATGGCGCGGCGAGATCGCCGTCAAGATCGTCAAAGAAATCAACGATCGGCTGGGTTTCCTCGGCAACGTGGGCCTGGCCTATCTGACCTTGAATCGCAGCGCCGACACGTTGTCCGGCGGCGAGGCGCAACGAATCCGCCTGGCAAGCCAGATCGGCTCGGGGCTGGTCGGCGTCATGTACATCCTCGATGAGCCCTCGATCGGTTTGCATCAGCGCGACAATCAACGGCTGCTCGATACGCTCGTCAACCTGCGCGACCTGGGCAATACCGTCATCGTGGTCGAACACGACGAAGATGCCATTCGCCAGGCCGACTATGTCGTGGACTTGGGTCCCGGGGCCGGCGTTCACGGCGGTGAAATCGTCGCACAAGGAACCGCGGCCGAGGTGATCGCCCATCCAGATTCCATCACCGGTCAATATCTGAGCGGCCGCAAACGCATCGACATTCCGCTCAAGCGCCGTGTGCCGGATCCGAAACGAATGCTGCGCGTCTCGGGTGCCACCGCGAATAACCTGAAAGGCCTGACGGCCGAGTTCCCGCTGGGCTTGATGACCTGTGTCACGGGCGTGTCGGGTTCCGGAAAATCGACTCTGGTGAACGATACGTTGTATCGGGGCGTCGCCACCTCGTTGAATCACGCAGCCGCGGGCGCCGCCCACTTCGATCGCATCGAGGGACTCGACTACATCGATCGCGTGATCGAAATCGACCAGACGCCGATCGGTCGTACGCCCCGCTCCAACCCCGCGACCTACACCGCCTTGTTCGCGCCCATTCGCGAAATTTTCGCCTCGGTACCGGAATCGCGGGCACGCGGGTACGAGGCGGGCCGTTTCAGCTTCAACGTCAAGGGCGGCCGCTGCGAAGCGTGTCAGGGCGACGGCGTCATCAAAGTGGAAATGCACTTTCTCGCCGACGTCTATGTACCCTGCGATGTGTGCAAAGGCAAACGCTACAACCGCGAAACCTTGGAAATTCGTTTCAAAGGCAAGAACATCCAAGAAGTGCTCAACATGACGGTGGAGGAAGCGCTGCCCTTTTTCTCGGCGGTGCCCACCGTGCAACCGAAATTGCAGACCCTGCTCGACGTCGGTTTATCGTATGTCCGCCTCGGTCAAAGCGCGACGACCTTGTCGGGCGGCGAGGCGCAGCGCGTCAAGCTGGCGAAGGAATTGTCGAAGCGCGCCACCGGTCGCACGCTGTACATTCTGGACGAGCCGACCACCGGACTGCATTTCGCCGATATCGCCCAGCTTCTCGCGGTGCTGCATCGACTTCGCGACGAAGGCAACACCATCATCGTGATAGAGCACAATTTGGACGTCATCAAAACGGCCGATTGGGTGGTTGATCTGGGGCCGGAAGGAGGCGATGGCGGGGGCAGCATCGTCGCGGTCGGCACTCCAGAACAGATCGCGGCCACCCCGGGTTCTTACACGGGCCACTACCTCAAAGTAACTCTGGCGCACGGTCAGGTGCAGCCGGTAGCTACGGCGCGGCGCAAGCGGGCGTGAACGATCAGTGGCGTCTCCTGCTCGCGGCGTGGCGTTTCCTCCGATGGCCTCGTTCGTTGCCCGACGACTCACGCAAGGCGCTACCGCATCAAGCCACCCGCTATGTCCCGCTGATCGGTATCGCAGTCGGCCTGTGCGCCGCTGCCGTGTACTGGTCGGCATCCCAGCTCTGGCCGACCAGCGTCGGCGTCGTGCTCGCCATGCTCGCCATGTCCCTCATCGATGCCCGGAGTGCAGAGTTCGGTCCGCTGTACTGGATATTTTTGTTGCTGCTGAAATATAACGCCCTGATCGCGCTATCGGCTGCCAACATACCCCTGCCTCTGCCGCCGTATCTGACGCTGGGGCTCATCATGACGGCGGGACAGGCTGCCAGCCGAGGTTTGATGGTCTCCGCCATGGCCATGGACTCCAAGCACACGCATGTCGGCACCAACGACTTGAGCGTGGCCTTGCTGCTGGGTTTTGCGCCGGCGACATTACTCGGCATTCCCGGGCTGATCGGTTTGGCCACGGTCATCGTGGTACGAATCTTCATCGGCCAGTTCATCCTCGACACGCCGCGCTTGGATTTCCGCGAGCGCCTGGGTATCACTCAACACGTGACGGAAGTCGGTTTCTATCTCGGTGCGCTTGCCACCTGGATCTATATTTGATCCGGTCGGCGCGTGCCGCTGGTCGACCTCAGCATTCTGGCGTAATTTAGGTGCCCTCCTCCACCCGGAGCCATGCCATGAGACGATTGGCTGCAGCGCTGCTTGCCGGCGTTTCACTGCCCGTTCTGCAACGGCTGGATCCCGAGCGCGCACACGACTGGGGACTCGCCGGATTGAAGACGATGTATCCGCTTTGGCCGGCGCAGCACGTGCCTGCCCATCTTGCCGTCACCTGCCTTGGTCTAAAGTTCGCTCATCCGCTCGGTCTCGCGGCCGGTTTCGACAAGAACGGCAATTATCTCGACGCGCTTGGCGCCATGGGTTTCGGCCACATCGAACTCGGCACCGTGACGCCGCGGCCGCAGACGGGCAATCCGAAGCCGCGCATGTTCAGAGATCGCGCCCACCATGCGCTGGTCAACAGGATGGGTTTCAACAACCGCGGCGTCGATCATCTCATCGCGCGTCTCGCGGCCAGTGATTATCGGGGCGTTCGTGGCATCAGCATCGGAAAAAATGCCGATACGCCGATCGAGGAAGCCGCGGGCGATTACGTCATCTGCCTGCAAAAAGCGTACGCAGCGGCTGACTACGTCGCCGTCAATGTCTCGTCGCCGAATACCGCGCGCCTGCGCGAGCTACAGGGGCGCGATGGTTTGGAACGTATCGTCGGTGCCTTGTTGGAGGAACGCCGGCGGCTGCAGCTGCGGCACGCCAAACGCGTGCCGATATTGGTCAAGATCGCGCCGAATCTCGACGCGGAACAAATCACCTCGCTGGCGGGCACGCTACGCTCGCTCGGAGTCGACGGCGTCATCGCAACCAATACGACCACCGATCTCAGCAGTCTGGGTCCCTCCTGGCCGGTGGAACAGCATGGCGGGTTGAGCGGTGCGCCCCTGCACCTTCAATCGCTGGCGGTGATCGGGCAATTGCGCGCGGAACTGGGACCGGATTTTCCCATCGTCGGCGTCGGGGGCATCGTGAGCCCGGAGCATGCAGCCGCCAGCTTGCGGGCGGGAGCCACGCTCATTCAGATTTATACCGGGTTCGCGTACCAAGGACATCGCCTGGTGCACGCGATACTCGACACCTTGGGCAGACAGGCGCCGGTCTGATCGACCGGCCAAGAAGGGCATGGTCTACAGCCCGACGCACGGCGATTCGTCATCCGCCGACAGCACTCGACTCCGCCCGAGCGGTTGCGGGTGCCTCGTGCGGTTGATCGAGGAATACCCCGATGATGGGATTCAGCCAGTCCGCCCTGCCAGAGAAAGTCGCATGGTCGGTCCCCGGCAGGATGCAAAGCTCCGCATCGGGAAGTGCATGAAATATTTTCAGCGTGTGTTCGAGCGTGATGGCATCGCGATCTCCCGAAACGACCAGCACGGGTTGTTTGATCTGAGCCAGCAGCGCCAGGTTCAGTTCGCCGTCCTTCGGCGAAGTGAGCCATAACTGTGCGAGTTTCTGATCGATGGTTTTCGGCTTGGGGATTTGCGACGCCCGGAGGTCATTGAGATCCTCGGGGTTGAGGCCTTCCGGAGCAATGTTGACGCCACTGACCACGAGTCGTCGCACCAGTTCGGGATGGCGCACGGCCAGCATCAGCGCGAGAATGCCACCGTCACTGAATCCCACCAGGTCGACGTGCGCGAGTTTCAGCGTTTTCAAGAGTGCCGCGGTGTCTTCCATCATCGCGGTGTAACTCAATGGTCCGGGCACGTCGGGAGTGCGTCCTTGTCCCACCTGATCGGGGGCAATGATGTGGTGATGCGCCGAGAACACATCGAGTTGCCGTACGAACGAGTGCTCTCCCGAATCGCCGCCACCGTGCAGTAGCACCATGGTTGGCCCGCTGCCGCGTACCGTGTAGTAGATCCGATGCCCGTGAATTCGCTTGTGCTGCCATTCCGTCGGCTGATCCGCCGCTCGAATGGCTCCGATCTGCAGACTGGCGCACAGCACCAGCGTACACAGCGCCACGGCGCGCCTCACCGCGTCGGTGCGGTAATGCCCGCCCCATCTCGTCCACAGCGTCGTCATAGAAAAACCGCCTTGGCTTCATGCTAACTAGTGACGCCGGAAGCGGCGCGATGGTCGCCTACAACGACGCACACGTCATCGACCGCACCCGCAAAACCGCTTCCTGCCGAAATTTCGTTTTATAGGTGCTGACGAGGGTCTTGATCGCTCGATCGTTCTGCGCGGTGTCCGCATGCATCACGGTCAGCACATGCGACTGCTCGTGGAGAATTTGCCCATTCGCGGACTGCCACTGACCGACCCCCAGCCACACCGTAAATCCCTTCGGAAACAGAGGCGTAACCTCCTCATCGACGAACGCATCCCATTGCGCCGGCGACACCACGCCTTGTGGCGTAGCAGTGCCAAAATACAGCATTTCGTTGATCACTTTCTGTTCCGGTGTCGTGCATGAGTACGTTGGCATCGTACCGCACGCTGCCAACGCCGAACAAAACAGACCTGACAGGCCGATTCGGGTACGCCGAAGAAAAGGGTCAACACACGTCAACGGAAGGCTCCATGTTTGTCCGCGCCCTAGCCTACCAGCGTACCGTACACGCGTACTTGGCAGATTCGTCTCAGGTGAAATTCAGGCCGACCAGTCGGCCGATCAGCGCATGGGCCGCGTCCAGCACTTCGGAGGCGGCGCTGGAATCACTCAAATATGCCGCGATCAGGACGGGTGACCGCTGCGGCGGCCAAACGATGGCATTGTCGTTGGCCGCGCCGTTCGATCCCGTTCCGGTTTTATCGCCCACGAGCCAAGTCTCCGGCAGGCCCGCGCGCAGACGATGCAATCCTGTCTGGCAGCCTTTCATCCAGCCGAGGAGCATTTCGAGCGAGACCGCCGACAGCACCGTCCCCGTAAGAATGGTCTGCATAAGGGCGCTCATGGCCGCCGGCGTCGTCGTATCGCGGGGATCGCCGGGGAAGTTGGAATTCAGCGTCGGCTCGAAACGATCGAATCGCGTCGTCGTATCACTGATACCGCGTACGAATTGCGTGAGCGTCGGCGGACCGCCCGTCACTGTCAACAACATGTTCGTCGCAGTGTTGTCGCTCACCTCGACCGCCGCCTCACACAAAGCATGAATCGATAAAGAGCCCTCGACAACGTGTGCGGAAGTCACCGGTGAATTGCCGAGCAATTCTTGGCGTGTAAACGTAAGGCGTTGGTCGGACGTCAGCGTGCCTCGATCGATACGTGCCAAAACCGCGGCTGCCAGCACCCATTTGAACGTCGAACACATGGCGAAGCGTTCCGTCGCCCGATGCGTCAACCTTTTACCGCTCCGCGTATCGAGAACCGACAGTCCGATGCGGCCGCCCACGCGTTTTTCCAGGCTGGTCAGCTCCGGGATCCGGTCGGTCGCGGCAGACGTGTAGGGACCGGAAAGGACCCCGGTGCCGAATGCGGCGGCGCCCGCTCGAAGACAAAATGCGCGGCGTTTCAACTCAGAAACACCAACGTCGGCCACACCAGCACTCCCACGGTCCACCACACGAGCAATGCTGTGACGGCCGCCCATCCCAGGATCCCGTTGCGCAAGCGATCACCATGGGGCCGGCCAAACCAGAAGCACAGCAGCGCCATTCCCCAGGCGACGGATAATAGCGGTCCACTCACGCCGATGGCGACGAACGTCGCGATGGGGACCACGAAGAAAATGCAGACGAGTATCAGCACGACGCCGACACCCGCTGCCACGTAGCGCCAGCGGTAGGCGTAATGAACTCTGGCCGCCGTTGTTAAAAGTCGCAGCATGTCTTGGACATAATATCGCTATTGAGCGGCTATTCTTGAAATATGCGGACACCGTGCACTTCCCGGACCCGTCGCAAACCTATACTCGTTCTTGGAGTGTCCTTGACGATAACTTGGATAAAAACTTAGGTGACGAGCGTAAGCCAGCCCACGACCGTACCCGCCGCAACCGATGCCATATTCGGTTCCTACGTGGCGTTGGCGAACAGTCTGGTACCGGGCCTCGACGGCATCGGGCTTTTCAGCCGAGCGTTCAAAGCGCGCAGTCTGTCGGGCATCATGCATGCCGAACGGGTGACCCGATGGCTCGGATCGCTGGGCTGGGCCGACGATCACGAACGCGTCCCGGCAGCCGTTGCCCAGGGCCCCGCATCGTGGATTACCGCAATCCCGTTGCAACGGAGCACGGGCGAACTTTTGGGCGTCTTCTGCGCGCATCAAACGCTGACCATTGCGCCCAAGCAGCCGCTGCGCCATGCCGGCGAGCTGGCGCAACGGCTCAAACCGCTATTGGACTGCGTGCACCGCGAGTTGATGACGGCGGTTTCAGCGAAATCGCGTGTGCAGACACTCACCCAACAAACCAACGAGTTGGAGTGGTTGTTCAAAGTCACCAGCAATTTGGAACATTCCGTGAGCGAGCGGCAGATCTTGGAGCGACTGCTCGAAGCGGCCACTCAACGGCTCGGCAGTACGGTCGGCGTGCTGCATGTGCCCGATAAACGCATCACCCTGGTGCATCAGGCTGACACCGTCGAAGGTCAGCAGCTGCGGCAAGCTTGGACGCAGACGGAGTCCCAACTGGTCACGTGGGCGCAGCGCCATCATCGGCCTTTGGTCGTCAATGGCGCGGGACGGTCGGGAAAGAGCCTCATACCTTGCAAGGTGCTGTGCGTTCCCATCGTGCGCGATGAGGGTCGGGTGATCGGCGTGCTGGCATTTTATAATCCGCGGCATGAAAAAGACTACGTGGACCATCATGTCTTTCTGGCCCGCCACCTGGGCCGTCAAGTGGCCAGCCTCGTCGAAGCACAGTTCGACCTCATGACGGGGCTCTACACGCGCAGTGGACTCGACCAGATGTATGCGGGCTTGGAGGACCAACAAGAGCTGATCGAGCGTAGCGTCCTGTATATCGACATAGACCACATGCACGTCGCCAATGAACTCCATGGGTTCGAGCTGGGCAACGAATTGATCGTGCGAATCGCGGAATTGCTGACGCCCCCGCTGCTTCCCGATACGGCCTTCGCGGCACGTATTTCCGGAGATCGTTTCGCCGTCATATTGACCCACTCGCACACGACCGACGCTCTGGCCACCGCTCAACGTATCGTCGATGCCGCCACGAAATTACTCATCGGTCCGGCGCAGAACGTGTTCGATGTGTCAGTCAGTTGCGGCATTTCGAGTTTGCTGCCCATGCCCGAGGGCCTCGCACGCGCGATCGCCGCCGCGGAGTCCGCGTGCAAATCGGCGAAAAGCCGCGGTAGAAATCGCGTCGAAGTCTATGCGTTCGAAGATGGCAGCATGATGCGCCGGCACAGCGACGCCTTGGCGATAGGCCAGCTGCGTTCGGCATTGAAGGCGAATCGGCTTCTCCTGTATGCGCAGCGCATCGCATCGGCACGCGACCCCGGTCAACCGGGTGGCTACGAATTATTGCTGCGCCTGCGCGATACCGACGGCACGCTGGTGGCGCCCGGCCCGCTCATCGCCGCCGCGCAGCGCTATCAGATATTGCCCACGGTCGACCGCTGGGTCGTCAAACGCGCCTTGGAAATGTTGGCGCCCTACCGCACGATGTTGAAGACGCGTGAGTTGGTGATTTCCATCAACGTGTCGGGCCAATCCATCGGCGATGAGACCTTCATCGAACAGTTCGGTCAATTATTGAAAGCGGCCAACCTACCGAAGAACTGCATCAATATCGAGCTCACCGAGCAGGCTGCGGTAACCAACTTGGTCAAGGCCAAGGAAATGGTCATCCGGTTGAAAGCCATGCACTGCGGTTTTGCGTTGGATGACTTCGGCACGGGCTCCAATTCGCTGACCTACTTGAAAGCCCTCGATGTCAGCCGCGTAAAAATCGACGGCAGCTTCGTTCGCGACATTCTGACCGACCGCAACTCCCAGGCCACCGTCACCGCGATCGTCGAATTGGCGCGCGGTTTGAAGATCGAGACGGTTGCCGAATACGTGGAAAACGGGGCGATCGCCATGGAAGTGAAGCGCATGGGCGTGGACTACTTGCAAGGCTATGCCATCGGCAAGCCCGAGCCCCTCGACACCTTGCTCGCCGGTCTGGCCGCCGACGAATCAAAGCGTCTTCATAAGCTCTTTCTCGAAATGTAATTTGCAGCGGCCAACCCAGCCAGTACCACGTGGTGCGCGGCGCCGCAACGTACCAGCGGTACCACGATGTACCAGCGGTGCCACGCCGTGGCCACGGCGCGACGCGGCACCCACCGCGCGCCCGTTACTTCCGCAACGTCGCCGTCAAACTAACTTCCGGAACGCTCGCCAACGCCTTCGACAAGGGACAGTCTTTTTTGGCGCCGGCCGCAATCTTCTGGAACGTGGCTTCATCGATATTCGGCACACTGGCTTCGAGCCGCAGCGCGATGTGATCGATGGCGAACCCCTCACCCTGCTTGACGAGCCGCACGCTGGCCTGGGTGTCGACCGCGGTGGTCGCAAAACCTGCCGCATCGCAAGCGAAGGAAAAGGCCATGGTGAAGCAGGCTGCATGCGCAGCCGCCAGCAACTCCTCCGGATTCGTGCCGCTTCGATCGTCTTCGAAACGGCTGCCGAAACCATAAGGGTAGGATTTCAATGCATCCGTTTCAGTGCTGATCTTGCCAACGCCTTTCTTGCCTTGACCTTCCCAATGCACCATCGCTTTCTTGTCGGGCATAAACAATTCCTTCGTGAACGACACGGCAACAACGCCTGGCGCATTGTCTCACGGTGCGTCGATGCTGTAGCCCTTGCCGCGCAGTTCGTCCAAAAGGCCGCCCTTCTCCAGCAGCAGATCAATGTTCACGACGGAGACGGATACCCCGTCGGTTTGTAAATATTTCTGTATGTTGTCGAACGACGTGCGCCGCATCTCGGTGATCAACTCGCTGGCGCCCGACCCTTGGTCGAGCGCGGCACGACAGGCATCCACCTGCGGCGGCCCACGCAGCTTCCCGATCAATTCGACATTGCCGTCCGCCCAAGCCTGCGCGCGTTTGACCAAGCGCGGCAGATCCGACTCGACCGTGACCAACGAAGCATCCACACACGCGTTTTCGGTGGATGACGGCATGGTCTTCAACGCATCGAGCACATCGTGTACACCCGCGATCTTGAGTTCTTCGACCTTCACGTGGTGCTTCTTCGCGAGAATCCGCACGGCGGCGCCCATATCGATGCGGGTCGACAAACCGACTTGGTGGAATGCGGCCTGCTGCAGGAACGCAGCGGCGATCAACGGACGGTAGCGCTCCCATTTGGTCGGGTCATCCGTGTATTTGGCGCGCAGCACCGCAAAGCGCGCGTACAACGCCGGCGGCATGACATCTTTGAGCCGTCTTCCGCCGCCGATCATCAGGAGGTCCCGCTCCGTGATGAACAACCAAAGAATGCGGGCGAAACCGATTTCAAAGGGCTTAGGAACCACCACTTGACGGGTGACGTCGAGCACTTCCTCGAGCTGCTTGGACCGCCAGGTGATCCCTTTCGGCAGCGGCGACATGCTGCCCAAGATCCACACGCTGGCATTGCCGCGATGCACGCGCCACATCCCCGGACCGGTGCGTTCGCCGGACACCGTGACCTCGTCCAACATGGCCGGCGCGGCAGGTTGTGCCGGCGCCGTCGTCTGTGCCGAAGCGCTATGCGCCGCGGCCACGCCGCATATCAGCAAGGCGGCTGCCCGGGCCATGAACCACCGCCGCCACCGCCGCACTCGATCGCTCATGACGGCAGTGGAATGAATTCCGCTTCGCCCGGCACGGCCGCGAATTGTTGACTGGCCCACCGGTTCTTGGCGCGGTCGATCCGCTCCTGCGTGGAGGCGACGAAATTCCATTCGATGAAGCGTGGCGTCGGAAACCGTGCGCCGCCCAACAGCATGACGCGTGCTTCGCTCGATGCCCGGAGTCGGACGTCGGCGGCGTCGAGTACACCCATCTGGCCTGCCACGAGCGTCGTATCGGCGACCGCGACCGCGCCCTCCACCACGTACACGGCGCGCTCAGCATGCTCGAGCGGAACATCGAGTGACGAACCCGGCGGCAGTCGAGCATGGACATACATGGTCGGCCACAGCGTGCCGACGGGCGACTTCGCGCCGAAGGCGTATCCCGCGATCACCGTCACCGCTGCCTCTCCCACTGTGAAATGAGGCAGATCGGACGCCGGGTAATGAACGAACTGCGGCTCGACATCCTCCATGCCGTCCGGCAACGCCACCCAGCTTTGAATACCGTGAATGGGTTGAATCCCCGTCCGCAAGGCCGCCGGCGTGCGTTCCGAATGCACGATGCCCCGACCGGCCGTCATCCAGTTGACGTCACCGGGTTCGATTGCACGGACGCTGCCGAGACTGTCGCGATGCTCGATGGCTCCCGCCAACAGATACGTGACGGTGGCAAGACCGATGTGGGGATGTGGCCGGACGTCGATGCCTTGACCGCTTGCCAGGTGTGCCGGACCCAGATGATCGAAAAAAATAAACGGTCCTACCATGGGCCGGCCGACAAAAGGCAGCACGCGACGCACCACAAAGCCACCTAGGTCACGTTCGCGCCCATCGATCACTTGTAGGATTGTCAAATCACACCACGGGAGTCTTCATTTGGCCTCTATTATGGCATCGGCTACCCGGCTCGCGTGGGTTCTCGCCGGTACGACGTCGTGGGGCCATACCGCTCTTTGCGCCGATGGCGCCGTGCCCGCATCGTATTCGGCGAGCGGCTATTCGTTGTCTTACGACAAAGACCAATGGTCGGAGGAGTACTCGGTCTTCAACGTGGCCGTGGCGGATCGTCTCGGCGTGTTGGGGTCCGGGTTTGCCGCATCCGACGATCCCCGCCTACGGCCCCTGACCCGGCTCGATTCGGGGTGGAATTTCACGGCACCGCTGCTCACCATGCCGGCACGCATCGGCGACGGCGTCAGCAGCACCGGGTTTTGGGACCAACCCGCCCGCTTCGGCGGCTTACAATTGGGCAGCTTTCAGCCGGCACTGCCCGCCGTCGTCGCACCGCCCAGCACGATCGCCATCCCGTTCGAGAGTGTCGGACCCGTCGCGACGACATCCAGCCGCTTCATCGATCACCTGCGCAGTTTGGTGCAGCTACAAACGCAATCGCTCGAGATCGAAGGTCAGGGAGACTTCTCCGTGGAGTCGGGCCGCTTGCGGGAGAACTTCGAAGCCCGCAGCGCCGACTACGGTGCGTGGCTCACGTCCGGTACCTATCGCTACGGGTTCAATGCGACAACCACTCTGGATGGTCAGGTGGCACAAGTCGCGGGCCAACAAAATTTCGTCGGGCTCGGCGTGCTGGAGCGCGTGGGACCGCTGGGCTTGGTGTCGGCGCGGATCGCCGGCAGTCGTGACCTCGATACGTCCGGTTGGGTGGCACGCATGGGCTATGACTACACTTGCGATTGGTTGAGCGTTGCCTTGCGGTCGCACCGGCAATCCGCCGGCTATCAAGACGTCGGCGACGCTGCGGCGATCGAACCTTTGCGTCAGCGCACGCTGGCCAGCGCGCGTATCGATCTCGGTGCGTTGGGTAGAGTGTCTTTGGCAAGCGCCACACAAACTTATACGGACGACAGCCGTCGGGATATCGTTGCCTTGAGCCACGCCATGCCGTTCGGCGGCGGCGGCGTATTGTCGACCGCTGCCGCCTATTCGCCCGGTCAACTCGGCAATACGGCGTTGCTGATGTCTTTTACCTATCCGTTCGATTACGTTGGGACTCGAACCGCCCAGCGCGACGCCATGGATTCGGCGCTGGATCGAACCATCGTCGATGCATTCGGCCAGTCGCAGCTGGGGGCCGCGACGCATCCCTTCCTCGGAAGGTGGGCGACGGAATGAACCCTCAGTTTTGGGTGGTCAACTTTTTCAGGAATTCATAATAGAACTCGACGCCCGTGGCGAATGAGTCGATTCGCACGCGCTCATCCTTGCCGTGCATGCGCACATCGTCGCGGTCGATGGCGATACCGCTGATGCCATAGCTGGGTATTCCAACCATCATCGTGTGGATGCTGTCCGAAGCGCCCGTCTCCATGATCGGAATGACCGGAATGCCGGGCCAGAGCCTGCCGGTGACGCTGCGCAATGCCCCCATCACGTCGGCGCGCAGCGGCGGCGGTGCCATGGCCTTGCGTTCCGAACCGTGTTCGGTCACTTCACCCGAATCGCTTCTGTAGCGAACGGCAACCTGTGGATCCTCGAACAGCTTGACCAACTCGAGCCGGATCTCTTCCTGGGAATGGCCGGGGAAAATTCTGCAGTTGACGTTCGCTTCCGCACGTTGTGGCAGGGCATTCGGCGCGTGACCGGCATTCATCATGGTGGCCACGCAGGTGGTGCGCAGAGTGGAATTATAGCGCGCGTCGCGCGACAGACGCTCCACGGCAGCCGGGTCCGGCGGGGTTGCCAAAATGGCGTTCAAATCCGCGGCCGTCTCGCCCGTTTCGATGCGCGCCATCTGCGTGAAATAGTCGCGCGTGACGGTGTTCATCTCGAACGGAAACGAGCGCTTTTGCAAAACAGCCAACGCATCGACGACGTGGTAGATCGCGTTGTCCGGTTTCGGCAGCGAACTGTGGCCACCGGGGTTGGTGGCCGACAGCTGATAATCAGCGTACAACTTTTCGGTGGCCTCGAACTCCATCGTCTGCGGTTTACCCTGATCGGTGACCACTCCCCCGGAATCCGGATTCAAGGCGAATTCGGCATCGACCAGGTCGCGATGATTGTCGAGCAGCCATTGGACGCCGTTCGATGAGCCACCCTCTTCGTCGGCGGTCAGCGCGAGGATGACGTCGCGGTCGGGAACGTAACCTTCCTTTCTCAGGCGGATGAAATCGGCGACCACGATGGCGTCGCTCTCCTTCATGTCCTGCGTGCCGCGTCCATAGTAGTAGCCGTTCAGCCGCACGAATCTAAACGGATCGGTGCTCCAGTCTTCACGCCGCGCCTCGACGACGTCGAGATGACCGATGATGAGTACCGGTCGCAGCTTGGTTCCTCGCCTGCCCCGATAGCGGGCCACCAGATTACCCTTGCGTTCGTTCGGTCCCATGACGCGCACGTCGGCGGTGGGAAAACCCGCATCGATCAGGCGTTGCGCCATGGCGTTCGCCGCCGGCGTCGTGCTGCCGACCGAATCCGTGGTGTTGATTTCGATGAGTTGCTTGAATATTTCTTCGGCCATCGTCGGCTCCACGGCGTGAACCCGAAAGGCATCGACGAGCAGCGCTATCGCCATCGGCCAGGCAAGGTATTTCAACGAAATCTCCGATCGGGCGGTGTAATATTGAATGATGGATGCAAAGAAAATTTCCACGGTGGAGCGACAGGTGACGCAGGAAGCCGCTGAAGCGGCCGTGAAAACGCTGCTGCTATGGGCCGGCGAGAACCCGGATCGCGAAGGACTGCGCGATACCCCGATGCGTGTCGTGAATGCCTATGCGGATTGGTTCTCAGGGTATTCATCCGATCCCGGAGCGTATCTTGCACGGACCTTCGAAGAGGTCGAAGGATATGACGAAATGGTCATTCTCAGAGATATTCCGTTCGAGTCCTACTGCGAGCACCACATGGCGCCCATCATCGGACGCGCGCATGTCGGGTATCTGCCCACGGCTCGGGTTGTCGGCATCAGCAAGCTCGCACGCGTGGTGGACGGTTTCGCGCGCCGCTTTCAAGTGCAAGAAAAATTAAACGCGCAGATCGCCGGGTGCATCGACGACATACTGAAGCCGCGCGGTGTTGGCGTCGTGATTGACGCGGTTCATCAATGTATGACCACGCGCGGTGTCCACAAGCGCGGCGTCTCCATGGTGACCAGCAAGATGCTCGGTACATTCCGCGACGATCCAAGCACCCGCTCGGAGTTTTTGCGCTTCATCGACATCGCGGGCAGCCACGGCCGCTGATCAATTCCGTTTGCGCTCGCCTGCTGTGCCGCGCGGAATCAAGTCCACGGAGAACGTGTACTTGTGGCGCTCTCCGGGCTGCAGAGCGCCGACCCCCACGACTTGTCGCGCCACTTTCTCGCCGCGCTCATTGGTGATCGAAACGACCACACAGTATTCACACTGCTCGTCGCGCATCGGATGATGAATCGATCCTTCGATGCGCACGGCGGAGAGGTTCTTGGCGTCGGGTTCGGCGCTGCCGGAATTGAAACGCAGATGGTGCTGACAGCCGGGGCAAATACTGGCGCTCTGCAGCACCGTCGCCTTGCAGTGCGGACATTGTCGCGTAGCGCCCAGGGTACCCGGACGAACGGCACTCATGTTCAGCTCTTGCCGACCGCCGCACCCGCGCCTGCCATTTTGAGCGCTTTCTCTTCGTCCCAGCCGAATTCGACATGGCCGCGCATACGCGATCCCGCCGCCACCGTGATCGAGCCGGCTTTTACATCGCCGACGATCACGCCGCCTTCCAACACGTCCACACGCTTGGCCGATTCGATGTTGCCCTGCAGCTCGCCGCCGACGACCACGATGCCGGCCAACACTTGGCCGACCAGATGCGCACCCGGCTCGATGTTGAAATTGCCGTCGATGCGCACGTCGCCCTTGAAGCGACCGGCGATCTTGACGTTGCCCGTCCCCTCGATCTTGCCTTCGATCGACAGGTTGGCGGCGATGATCGATTCGCCGCCCTCGACGCGCGGGGCGGGCGTCGGACGACGTACGGCCACGGCAGGCGCCGGGTCGTGCGTGGTACGAGGTTCCACCCGATCGCTGTTCACGGGTGAGGGAACCGGTTGAGGAGCGACGGCAACGGGGCTCGGTGCCGCGGGCGTGGGCGTGGGGTTTTCTTTCCAAAGTGCCATGATTGTCTCTCCCGCTAATGAACTTTCCGAAGCGTACACGCTAACACCCTGAAATGTCATCGGGCAGTCGTGTTTATAATGCGCTTTGTTTCCAAAGCTGGTTTTCGCCACGTGTTTCAACAATTAGACCGCTTGAGCCCCGATGCCATCCTGGGTTTGATGGCGAAATTCCGGGCCGATTCTCACGCAGACAAGGTGGATCTCGGGGTAGGCGTGTTCCGTGACCTGACCGGCAACACGCCCATACTACAATGTGTGCGTCGCGCCGAGCAGCGGGTCTTGGCCGGGCAAACCACCAAGGCCTACGTCAGCGCCGCGGGCCGGGAAGAGTTCAACACCGCGGTCGAGGAATTGGTGCTCGGCGCGAACCATGTCGCGCGGCGCGCCCAGCGCTGTCGTACCGTACAAGCGCCGGGTGGCTGCGGTGCATTGCGGGTGGGAGCCGAACTCATTCGTGCAGCGACACCCACTGTCACCGTGCACGTCAGCGATCCGACCTGGGGCAATCATCTGCCGCTGCTCGGCAGCTCGGGACTTCGGTTGGAACGCTACCCTTACTACCATGCCGCAACGCATCAACTGCGTTTCGAAGGCATGCTCGAACGCTTGCACGACGCGCCGGCCGGCGACGTCGTCTTGCTGCATGCGTGCTGCCACAATCCGACGGGCGCGGATTTGACTCTGGCGCAGTGGCAGTCGCTTACCGAGGTATTGGAACGGCGGCGTTTGGTGCCATTCTTGGATCTCGCCTATCAGGGGTTGGGGGACGATTTGAGCGCGGATGCGGCCGGCCTGCGACACTTGGCCGACACGCTGCCCGAGCTGCTGATAGCGACCTCTTACTCGAAGAACTTAGGTCTGTATCGCGAGCGGGTCGGTGCGCTGATCGTGGTCAGTGAAAATGCGGCGCGTGCCGATGCGGTGCAAAGTCACGTGTTGCAGATCGCCCGCAGCATGTATTCGATGCCACCTGACCACGGCGCCGCCATCGCGGCCTGCATCTTCAACGATGAAACGTTGCGCGCCGACTGGGTCACGGAGCTTGCCGCCATGCGCGGGCGCATCGTGGAGATGCGGACGTTGCTCACGCGACATCTGCGTGAAGCGGTTGGGAACGACTCGTTCGATTTCGTCGCGGCTCAGCGCGGTATGTTTTCGCTGCTCGGCGTGCCGTCGACGGTGGTGGAACGTCTGCGCGAACAGCATCATATTTACATGACCGCCGACAGCCGCATGAACTTGGCCGGCATTCTGCCGGGCAATGTGGCGTACGTCGCCGCGGCGATAGCCGCCGAATGCGGGGCGGCCGCCGGCGAACCCATTCGCACGATTTGATCCCGCTCAACGCGTCGACGGCGTCCCGCTGATAAATCGTTGCCGTATCTCACCGTTGCGGATTCGTTCCGTAAAACGCCCCTGACGATACGCGTTGAGCACGCTGCGCCAGAATGCGACGGCCCCGGGATTGCGTTGGTATTCGACGATTTCCCATTCGCCTGCAAAGCGGTCGAATATCAGCGTCGCGGCGTTGCGGCCTATGCCGATGCGTCGGTGCGCCTTACGCACGAAAAACTCCGACATGTGGAAGTTCGCCGCCACCTCGCCGGCGGCCGCAATACGCAAACGCGTGACCAGCGCGAAGCCAACGGCTTCGGGCCCCCTCATGATGAGTAGGGGATGCGTCTGATCGTTCGAAAACCAATTGGCGAATATCTCGTCTTCGCGGGGACTGTCGGCGCCCAATACGGCATACAAGCCGGTGTTGAGATCCGAGAGTGCATCCATGTATTCGCCGTACACATCCTGGATCCACTGACGATCTTTCTTGGAGTGGCGGCAGTCACGAATGCTGACTAGCAACTAAGCCACCGTTCCGGGGCTCTAAAAAAACACTGCCCGAGGGGACCAACCAGTAATGGCCGTCCGCTCGGGCACGTGTGTCAGCGCAAAGCTATTACGGCTTCGGTGCGTCGGCAGCAGACGCTGCGGACGACGCTGCATCGGCAGCAGCGCTGGCGGCGGCGGCAGAATCAGCGGCCGAGGTGGCGGCGGCGTCCGGAGTGGGCGCGGCGGCAGGAGGCGGCGTGGTGTCGGTCGTGGGAGCGGGAGCCTCGGTCTTGCTGCCGCAGGCGCTTAACACCAGTGCAGCGACGAAAGCGCTTAAAGCAAGTTTGGTCTTCATCTATCGATACCCCAGAAATATATAGTGGTAAAACTTATGGCCGAGTATGTTGTGCTGGGCTTCCACCCAGAAGTCCGAATCGATTTTAGAGTGTTTCACCTCAATTTCATATCCCTTTCGCCCTTCATGGACGGCCTTTAACGTCGAGAATCGTCACGAAAGTCGGCCGACACCTCTGTAGCACGTAGGACGCCTGGAGCATAATTCGAGATTGTGTTGGGCCAGTCGAAGGAGTCCGTGTGAACGCGAACAGTTTGGATAACCTGTATGCCGATCATTTGCAGACCGTCATGGCACGCACCGATCGTTCGTTGGCGGCCACCGGATTCGACGCCCTGGTGATCCAGGCGGGCACTCCGCCCGTCCAATTCCTGGACGATCAGGACTACCCGTATAAAGTGAATCCTCACTTCAAGGCATGGGTGCCCATCGTCGACAACCCCCGTAGCGTGCTCATCTACCGGCCGGGAAGCCGACCCCGGGTGCTGTTCCATCGACCGGATGATTTTTGGCATGCGGCACCGGAGCTACCCACCGAGTCGTGGGTAAACGCCATTGAGCTGACCTCCATGCGCGATCCCGCAACCGCCCACGAGGCGTGGGCCACGCTCGGGCGGGTGGCCTACATCGGCAGCGGCGCCGATGCCGGTGACGGGCCGGCATGCAACGATGCCGACCTACTGGCGCGGCTGCACTACGACCGCGCCGTGAAGACGCCGTACGAGCTGGAATGCATGCGTCGAGCGAGCCTGTTGGGTGCGCAAGGGCATCGGGCGGCATTGGCGGCATTTCGACAGGGAGTATCCGAATACGACGCCCACATGGCCTACCTGGCGGGCTGCAGACAGCGCGAGGAGGAAATGCCGTACAACAATATTCTGGCCTACAACGAGCATGCGGCCGTGCTGCATTATCAGCATCTGGATCGGCGCGCACCGCTGCCGCTGCGCTCGTTCCTGATCGATGCCGGCGCGCAATACCGCGGCTATGCGTCCGACATCACCCGAACCTACGCGGCGGCGCCCGGTCGCTTCGCGGAACTCATCGAACTGGTGAACGCCGCGCAGCTCCGTTTATGCGACGAAATCTTGGCGGAGCACGACTACCGCGACGTGCATCTGACCGCTCATCGGCTTCTCGGCGACGCCCTGCGAGACATCGGGCTGACGGCGTTGAGCGGTGCGGACGCGTTGGAACGCGGCATCACCAGCGTGTTCTTTCCGCACGGGATCGGCCACCTTCTCGGACTCCAGGTTCACGACGTCGGCGGCGTAATGGGTGATCTTAAGGGCAGCGAACGCCAGCGCCCGCCCGGTCACCCTTACCTGCGTTTGACGCGGATGCTCGAGCCCGGCGTGGTGGTTACCATCGAGCCGGGCATCTATTTCATCGACTCGTTGTTGGCTAAGGCATACGCCTCGGAGAAGCGTGCACTCATCGACTGGGCCGTGGTCGACGAACTCAAGCCGTACGGCGGAATTCGCATCGAGGACAATGTGGTCGCCACCGCCGCGCGCCCGGAGAATATGACGCGCGACGCCTTCGCCGCGCTGCCGGCGGAGACTTAAGCGGCCTGCGCCTTGCGGCGCTTCGGCGCCGCGACGGCAGCGTCGGCGGCGGGGTCCTTTTTCGTCTTCTTTTTCGCGGCCTTCCCACCCTTGGCGGAGGTCTCGTCCTTCGACTCAGCGGACTCCTGCACCGCGGCCAGCTCGACAAGCTGCATGAGCGCCATGTCGGCCGAATCGCCCGGCCGCGGTTCCATTTTCAGAATGCGGGTGTACCCGCCGGCCCGAGCCTTGAACCGAGGACCGAGCTCGGCGAATAATTTCTCCACCACCGCCTCATCGCGCAAACGCGCATAGGCGAGTCTGCGCTTCGCCAGAGAATCGATCTTCGCCAGCGTGATGAGCGGCTCGACCACCCGGCGTAACTCTTTCGCTTTAGGCACGGTCGTACGAATGGTCTCGTGACGCAGCAGCGACGTCGCCATGTTACGCATCAACGCATGGCGATGGGAGGCATTGCGCGATAACTGTCGACCGCTGTTTCTATGACGCATTTTCTAAAACCTTACCTGATGATTCGCTGCTGTTTGCCTGGAGGCCGGCACCATCTTATAGATGCCGTCCTTAGATGCCGTCGCGCTCGTCGTCGCGCTTCAAGCCCGGGGGCGGCCAGTTGTCGATACGCATGCCCAAGGTGAGCCCGTGGCTCTCCAGGACTTCCTTGATCTCGGTAAGCGACTTCTTGCCGAGATTCGGCGTACGCAACAACTCGACCTCGGTGCGCTGCACCAGATCGCCGATGTAGTGGATGTTCTCCGCCTTCAGGCAATTGGCGCTCCGCACCGTGAGTTCCAACTCATCGACCGGGCGCAGCAGGATGGGATCGAACTGGGTTTCGGTGGCCTTGGCAGTCGATTCATCTTGGCCTTGCAGATCCACGAACACCGAGAGCTGATCCTTCAAAATGCCGCCGGCACGGCGGATCGCCTCTTCGGGATCGATGGTTCCGTTGGTTTCGATATCGAGGATGAGCTTGTCGAGATCGGTGCGCTGTTCGACGCGCGCGCTTTCCACGTTATAGGTGACTTTACGCACCGGGCTGAACGAAGCGTCGAGCTGCAGGCGCCCAATCGCCCGGGTCTGTTCCTCGAACGCCATGCGCTGCGCCGCCGGCCGATAGCCGCGGCCGCGCTCGACTTTCAACGACATGGACAACTCGCCGGCCTTGGTGAGATTGGCGATGACCAGGTCGGGATTCAGGATCTCAATGTCGTGATCGCCGGAAATGTCGCCGGCGGTGACGGGACCCGGTCCCTTCTTGTGCAGACGCACCTCGGCAACATCGCGGGAATGCATCCGAATGGCCACCGCTTTGAGATTCAACAGGATGTCGACCACGTCTTCCTGCACGCCCTCGATGGCGGTGTATTCGTGCAGCACGCCGTCGATTTCGATCTCCGTGATCGCCGCACCCGGCAGCGAGGACAACAAGACCCGGCGCAGAGCATTGCCCAACGTGTGCCCGAAGCCGCGTTCGAACGGTTCGATCACGATGCGCGCATGGCGCGGCGACACGGGCTGTACCTTGACGACCCGCGGCTTCAAAAACTCATTGATCGATCCCTGCATGGAACACCCTCGTTAACTAATCGCGGACACATCCCGGCGGATGCCGTGACGCGTAACTTGCCAAATCCGACGTCGTCGCTCTACTTGGAATAGAGCTCGACCACCAAACTCTCATTGATGTCGGGCAGAATCTCCTGTCGATCGGGAACGGACTTCAATACGCCCGAAAATTTCTTGTCGTCCACCTCGACCCAATCCGGAAAACCGACCTGAGCCGCAATCGTCAACGCGGCCTGAATGCGGGTCTGCTTCTGAGCCTTCTCACGGAGCGCGACCACATCGCCGGCTTTGCACTGATAGGAGGCGATATTGACCAACTTGGTGTTGACCAGAATGGCCTTGTGACTCACGAGCTGGCGGGCCTCGGCGCGGGTGGCCGCAAAGCCCATTCGATACACCACGTTGTCCAGCCGGCATTCCAGAAATTGCAGCAGCATTTCGCCGGTCGCACCCGGACGACCCGCGGCTTTCTGATAATAGTTGCGGAATTGGCGCTCGAGCACGCCGTACATGCGGCGCAGCTTCTGCTTCTCGCGCAGCTGCAAACCGTACTCGGAGAGGCGCTGTTTACGCTCGCTCTTGACGCCGCCCGGGGGCACCTCGAGTTTGCACTTCGACTCGAGCGGCTTGACGCCGCTCTTGAGGAACAGATCGGTGCCCTCGCGACGCGACAGCTTACATTTCGGACCGGTGTACTTTGCCATTACAAACCCTTGAGCGAACTTTCGGTAACTACGGACAAGCACCGTCCGTACGGACACTTGCGCGACGGACGACTAGACGCGGCGCTTCTTCGGCGGGCGACACCCGTTGTGCGGGATCGGCGTGACGTCTTCGATGTTGGTAATCTTCAAACCGCAGCCATTCAAGGCCCGCACCGCCGACTCACGGCCAGGTCCCGGACCCATCACCCGCACCTCGACGTTCTTGACGCCGTGTTCCTGCGCAGCGTTTCCGGCACGCTCGGCCGCGACCTGGGCTGCGAACGGTGTCGACTTGCGCGAGCCGCGAAAGCCACAGCCGCCCGACGTCGCCCAGGACAACGTATTGCCTTGCCGGTCGGTGATGGTGATGATCGTGTTGTTGAATGACGCGTGTACATGAGCGATCGCGTCCAATACGTTCTTGCGAACCTTCTTGCGCGCCGGCTTGCCGCCCGCTTGATCGTTCTTTTTCTGATCTGCCATGAAAAATTCCTACTTAAGCCTTGCCTACTTGGGCATTCATCTTGACGGCCTGCTTGCGCGGACCCTTCCGGGTGCGAGCATTGGTGCGCGTGCGTTGACCGCGCATCGGCAAGCCCTTGCGATGACGAATACCGCGGTAGCAACCCAGATCCATCAATCGCTTGATGTTCATGGAGACTTCCCGCCGCAAATCGCCCTCCACCGCGAACTTGGCCACCTGCGACCGCAGCGATGCCACTTCGGCGTCGGTCAAATCCTTCACCTTGACGCTGTGCTTAACGCCGGCCGCATCGCAGATGCGAACCGCACGGCTATTGCCGACGCCAAAAATATGAGTTAATCCGATGACGACATGCTTGTTCATCGGTATGTTGATGCCGGCGATACGCGCCATCTACTTCTCCACCACAGCGCACGCGAAAAAGCGCGCAAGTATATTAGAAAAACGCCTGGAGTTCAATTCAACTACCCCTGACGCTGCTTGTGTCGCGCGTCCGACGAACAAATGATGTAGACGATGCCGCGCCGGCGCACGACTTTGCAGTTCTTGCAGATCTTCTTCACCGAAGGACGAACTTTCATTTCTTACTCCCGATGCCCCGCAGGCTGGCCTTTTTCATCAGGCCCTCATATTGATGCGACATCATGTGCGACGACGCTTGCGCGACGAAGTCCATGACGCCGACGACGATGATCAACAACGAAGTGCCCCCGAACTGGAACGGAATGCTCGGGTTCACCATACGAATGATTTCTGGCAATACGCAGACGGCCATGATGTAGAGACCGCCCCACAGGGTCAGCCGTGTCAACACTTTGTCCAGATACTCGCCGGTCTGCTGGCCGGGACGGATGCCAGGAATGAAAGCACCCGCCTTCTTCAAGTTATCGGCGGTGTCGCGTGCGTCGTACACCAGCGCCACATAGAAGAACGCAAACCCGATGATGAGCAAGGCGAACAGCACCACGTGCAGCGGCTGGCCGTAGTTGAGGATGGCGGCGACCTTCTGCAAGGTCCGCTGCATCGCATTCGGATGCGGGCTGTTACCGAAGAACTGCGCGATGGTCGCCGGAAACACCAAAAGACTCGATGCGAAGATCGGCGGGATCACGCCCGCCATGTTGAGCTTGAACGGCAGGTGCGTGCTCTGGCCCTGCATCATGCGCCGGCCCACCTGGCGCTTGGCGTAATTGACCTGAATCTTGCGCTGGGCGCGCTCCACGAACACACAGAACAGCGTCACCAAGATCACCACCACGACGATCATGAGCACCACGAGCGGGTTCATTTCGCCCGAGCGCACCATTTCCAGCGTGTTGCCGATGGCACGCGGCAAACCGGCGATGATCCCGGCCACGATGATCATCGTGATGCCGTTACCGATGCCGCGTTCCGTGATCTGTTCGCCGAGCCACATCACGAACAACGTTCCGGTCATGATGGACAACGTGGCGATGAAGAGGAATTGGGTGCCCGGATTGGGAACCAGGTTCCCGCCCGAATTCTGAATGGCCAACGCCGCTCCGAAGCCCTGAAAGCCCGCCAGGAACACCGTGCCATAGCGGGTGTACTGCATGAGTTTCCGCCGGCCGGACTCGCCGTCTTTCCGGATCTGCGCCCAAGGCGGGTACACCATCGAGGCCATCTGGATGATGATCGACGCCGTGATGTATGGCATTACGTTCAAGGCGAAAATGCTGAATCGCTGTAGGGCGCCGCCGGAGAACATGTTGAACATGCCCAGCAACGTGCCTTGTTGCGTTGAAAAGAACGCGGCGAACCGCGCGGCATCGATGCCGGGTACGGGAATGAACGTACCGACGCGATACACCACCAACGCGCCCAACAAAAACCACAACCGCTTGCGCATCTCCGCAAAACGGGTCATGTCTCCTAAGGCTGCCGACGCATTGGTGCTGGAAGTGGCCATCCGCTCTCTTACGCCTCTACGAAGCTGCCGCCGGCCGACAGCACGGCGCTCTTCGCGCCTTTGGTGGCGGTGATCGCCTTGTCCGTGATGGCGTACGCCTTGGACACTTCACCGGATAAGATGATCTTGACGATCTTGGTCTGCTCGGAGACTAGATTTGCCTCGATCAGACCCGCCACGGTGACTTCGCTAGTCGTCACCCGCATCAAATCGGTGAGTGTGAGTTCGGCCCGCGATGCCTTCATGTGCGAACGGAAACCGATCTTCGGCAACCGGCGCTGTAGCGGCATCTGGCCGCCCTCGAAGCCGGTTTTATGATAGCCGCCCTTGCGGGCGCGCTGCCCTTTGACCCCGCGCCCGCAGGTCTTACCCTGGCCGGCCGATGCACCGCGGCCCACGCGCAGATGTGCGCGCTTGGACCCGGCCCCCGGCTTGATGGTATTCAGACGCATTAGACTCTCTCTTTTGGCGCCGCAGACCCGGCGTCCAGGTGTTCGATCTTGAGCATGTGGCTCGCGGCATTCATCATGCCCCGGTTGGAGGGCGTGTCGGCGACCACGACGCTATGTCGAATTCGCCGCAGACCGAGACCCCGCACCGAACCGCGAATGCTCGCCAGTTGGCCGAAGATGCTCTTGAGCAGGGTGACTCTGACAGTTTTTTCGGTCATGACATCAACCCACGATTTCTTCGACGTTCTTGCCGCGCTTCGCCGCAATGTCGTCGGGCGTACGCAGCTTGGCGAGCGCATCCATCGTCGCCCGCACGACGTTGATGGGATTGCGCGATCCGTAGCTCTTCGCGAGCACGTTACGGACGCCGGCACACTCGAAGACCGCGCGCATGCCGCCACCGGCGATCACTCCGGTACCGTCCGCTGCGGGTTGCATGTAAACCCGCGTGGTGCCGTGACGGCCCTTGACCGCGTAGAACAACGTATCGGTCTTCAAGGACACGTTGATGAGACTCTTGCGCGCCTGCATCATCGCCTTGGAAATGGCCACCGGCACTTCCCGCGCCTTGCCGTAGCCGAAGCCGACCCGACCCGCACCGTCACCGACCACGGTCAAGGCCGTGAAACCGAATTGCTTACCGCCCTTGACCACCTTCGCCACACGATTAACGGCAACCAGCTTTTCGAGCAGGTCGTCGCCGGACTGGGGTTTTTCTGTTCTCGCCATAGTGCCCGCCCTTTAATTAAAACTCGAGGCCCGCTTCGCGCGCGGCCTCGGCCAGCGCTTTGACGCGCCCGTGATACATGAAACCGGATCGATCGAAAGCAACCTTGCCGATGCCCTTGGCCATGGCCCGCTCGGCAATGGCGCGGCCCACCGCTTTGGCGGCCTCGATGTTGCCCGTGATCTTCAATTCCCCGCGCACGTCTTTTTGCAGGGTCGATGCCGCCACCAACACCTTGTCGCCGTCGGCGGCGAAGATCTGCGCATAGATATGCTGCGGTGTGCGGTGCACCGATAAACGCATGGCCGCCAATTCCTTGATTTTCGCGCGGCCCCTGCGCGCCCGGCGCAGGCGAGTGTCTTGCTTGGTCAATTTCATGTGGTTACTTCTTCTTCGCCTCTTTCAGCGTGATCTTCTCGTCCGAATACTTCACACCCTTGCCCTTGTAGGGCTCGGGCGGCCGAAAGCTGCGTATCTCGGCAGCCGTCTGCCCGATGCGCTGACGGTCGATACCCTTGACCAAAATCTCCGTCTGAGTCGGCGTCTCGATCGTGATGCCGTCGGGAATCGCGTAGTTGATGAGATGCGAAAACCCGAGCGTCAGCGTCAAGTTCTTCGCCTGCACGGCGGCGCGATAACCAACGCCCACCAACTCGAGCTTCTTCTCATAACCCGTCGTGACGCCGGTCACCATGTTCGCCAGGTGCGCGCGCGTCGATCCGGCAATGGCATTCAAGCCCTCGCCCAGCGAACTCGCCTCGACCTCGAGGTGCTTCTCTTGCTGCACGACCTTGATGCCGGCCTTCAAGGCCAGTGACAACGAACCCTTGGCGCCCTTGACCGTGACGACATCCGTACCGATGGTGACGGTGACGCCCTGCGGCAGATCGACAGGCTTTTTTGCTACTCGAGACATAGATGAAACCCGTGAGTTAACCCAGAACCTAACCTTATTGAACGACGAAGAGGACTTCGCCGCCGGTGCCGGCGGCACGTGCCTGCTTGTCGGACATGATGCCTTTCGGGGTCGACACCACCGCGACGCCCAAACCGCCCAACACCTTCGGCAGCTCGTCCTTGCCGCGATAAATACGCAGGCCCGGACGGCTGATACGCTCGATGCGATCGATCACCGGGCGTCCGTCGTGATACTTCAGCTCGATGGACAGCGTGCTTTTGGCGCCGGCCGTCTCGACGCTGTATGCGCCAATGTAGCCCTCGTCCTTCAACACCTTCAGAATGGCCAGCTTCAACTTTGACGCGCCGACGCCCACCGTGGGCTTTCCCGCGGCCTGCGCATTACGGATGCGGGTCAGCAAATCGGCAATGGGATCACTCATGCTCATTGTGCGCGCCTCACCAGCTGGCCTTCGATAGACCCGGAATTTCGCCACGATTGGCGGCTTCGCGCAGTTTCACGCGCGACAGCCCAAACTTGCTGTACACACCGCGCGAACGACCCGTGATGGAGCAACGGTTACGCTGCCGGCTCTTGCCGGCATCACGCGGCTGCTGCTGCAGCTCGGTTTGGGCGGCGACACGTTCTTCCGATCCGGTCTTCGGATCGCGGATGAGCTCTTTGAGCTCGGCACGCCGCGGTGCGTATTTCTTCGCAACCTTGAGACGGCGCTTCTCGCGCATGAGCATATTAGTCTTGGCCATTGGGCTTAACCTACTTACGGAACGGAAAGTTGAATGCTTCTAACAAGGCGCGACCGTGTTTGTCGTCGCCGGCCGACGTGGAAATGGTGATGTCCATGCCACGAATCTGATCGATCTGGTCGTACTGGATTTCCGGAAAGATGATCTGCTCTTTGACGCCCAGGCTGTAGTTGCCCCGGCCGTCGAAGGAACGCGTGTTGATGCCGCGAAAATCCCGGATGCGCGGAATGGCGATGCTGACCAGCCGGTCCAAGAATTCGTACATGCGGTCGCCGCGCAGCGTCACCTTGCAGCCGATCGCCTGACCATCGCGCACCTTGAACGTGGCGACGGATTTCTTCGCCTTGGTCACGGCGGGCTTCTGCCCCGTGATCTTCGCCATGTCGGCCGTCGCGGCGTCCATGACCTTCTTGTCGGCCACGGCCTCGCCCACGCCCATGTTGACCGTGATCTTGAGGATGCGAGGTACCTGCATCGTGTTCTTCAGCTCAAGTTTGGCCTTGAGCTCCGGCACGATCTTCTCGTTGTAAATCTGTTTCAGTCTTGCTGCCATGTCATTACTCGTTGCGGATCGCTTACTTGGCGTCGACCATTTCTTTGTTCGACTTGAACACGCGGACCTTGCGGCCGTCTCCGAGCGCCTTGAATCCCACCCGGTCGCCCTTCTGCGTGGCCGGGTTGAAGATCAGCACGTTCGACACGTGCAGCGGCGCCTCGCGCTCGACGATGCCGCCCTGAACGCCCATCTGCGGATTCGGCTTTTGATGCTTCTTGGACATGTTGAGCCCCTCGACGCGGACGCGGTCGTCGGCGAGAACCTCGATCACGGCGCCGCGACGCCCTTTGTCCCGACCGGTGATGAGAACCACCATGTCGCCTTTACGAATCTTTTTCATGCCTGTGTCCTACCTTCCGCGCCCTGTCTTTAAAGGACTTCCGGTGCCAACGAGATGATCTTCATGAACTGCACGTTGCGCAGCTCTCGCGTCACGGGCCCGAAGATGCGCGTCCCGATCGGCTCCAGCTTGTTGGTCAGCAGCACCGCCGCATTGGAGTCGAAACGAATCAACGACCCATCGGCACGCCGTACGCCGCTCTTGGTGCGTACTACGACGGCGTCATAGACTTCGCCCTTCTTGACCTTGCCGCGCGGGATCGCATCCTTGACGCTCACCTTGATGACATCGCCCACCGCGGCGTAACGCCGCTTGGAACCACCGAGCACCTTGATACACATGCAGCGCTTGGCGCCGCTGTTATCGGCTACCGTCAACATCGTTCTCATCTGAATCATTTAAATGGGTCTCTTATTCGGCGCGCACGCGGTCGACGACCCGTACCAGCATCCACGACTTGCGACGCGACATGGGGCGACACGGCTTGATCGACACCGTATCGCCTTCCTTGCATTCATTGTTCTCATCGTGCGCAAGCAGCTTGGTCGTGCGCCGGATGTACTTGCCGTACATGGGATGCTTGACCAGACGCTCGACCGACACGGTGACGGTCTTGTTCATCTTGTTGCTGACGACCTTGCCGGTGAGCAAACGCTGACCGGCGACGGGAGCCTCGCCCACCTTCGGGGGTTCTGGCGGAACCGCTTCCATTACGGGAACGTTTTCTGGAGTCGTGGACATCAAACCTTACCTCCACTTGCCTTTGCCTGGGCAAGCACCGTCTTCACGCGCGCAATGTTCTTGCGCACCTTCGCAAACTGATCCGGCTTCGCCGCCTGACCGGTGGCCCGCGCCATGCGCAGGTTGAACTGTTCCCGGCGCAGCTTCAAAAGCTCCTCGCCGAGATCGTTGGGCGCCTTGTCGCGCAATTCTTTCGCTTTCATTTACCCACCCTCACGTTCGAACTTGGCGCTTGACGAACGTCGTCGACACCGAGAGTTTCGCCGACGCGAGACGGAACGCCTCGCGGGCAACTTCCTCGCTCATGCCCTCGATCTCGAACAGCACCTTGCCTGGCAGCACCTTGGCAACCCAATACTCCACGTTGCCCTTGCCCGAACCCATGCGGACTTCGAGCGGCTTCTGCGTGATGGGCACGTCCGGGAACACACGGATCCATATCCGCCCGCCACGCTTGACGTAGCGGGAGATCGCCCGACGCGCCGCCTCGATCTCGCGTGCCGTCATGCGGCAGCGGTCGGTTGCCTTCAGTCCGAACTCGCCGAACGCGACGAAGTTGCCGCGTTGCGCACTACCCGAAATCTTGCCCTTGAACTGCTTGCGGAATTTGGTCCGCTTCGGCTGCATCATGTCTCGTTACCCTCGATTCAACCGGCTGCCGGCGCCGTGGCTGGCTGTGCAGCACCGGGAGCGCCCGAGGTGTCGGACTTCGCGGCACCTTCGGTCTCGGCCTCGGCCTCGACTTCCGGCACGTCGAATATCTCGCCTTTGAAAATCCACACCTTGATGCCGATGACGCCGTAAGTCGTCTGCGCTTCGGCCAGACCGTAATCGATGTCGGCGCGGAAGGTGTGCAGCGGCACGCGCCCTTCGCGATTGGTCTCCGTGCGGGCGATTTCCGAGCCGTTCAGACGACCGGATATCCGCACCTTGATGCCCAAGGCACCGGACCGCATGGTGTTGGTCACCGCGCGCTTCATGGCGCGTCGGAACATCACGCGCTTTTCGAGCTGCTGCGAAATGCCTTCGGCCACCAGTTTGGCGTCCAGTTCGGGCTTGCGGATCTCCGCGATGTTGAGCCGCACATCCTGCATGGTCATGCCGAGAATCTTCGCGGTGGCGGTGCGGAGTTTTTCGATGTCCTCGCCTTTCTTGCCGATCACGATTCCGGGCCGCGCGGTATGAATGGTGATGTTGGCACGGCGCGCGGCTCGCTCGATGTGAATGCGGCTGACGGAGGCGTCGGCCAGCTTCTTCATGAGGAACGTGCGCACCAGGAAATCGGTGTGGATGTTCGATGCGAACGTCTTGGATCCGGCATACCACTTCGACGTCCAGTCGCGCGTGATGCCGAGACGAATACCAATCGGATTGACTTTTTGACCCATTAGGCGTCTCGCTTCCCGTCGGACACTTGAACCAGGATGTGACTGTTGCGCTTGGCGATCCGCACGCCGCGCCCTTTCGCGCGCGCATGAAAACGCTTCAGCACAGGCGCCGGATCCACTTCGATCCGAGTTACCTTCAAGTCATCCACATCCGCATTAAAATTGTTGTACGCATTGGCGATTGCGGAATCCAACACCTTGAGGACGATCTTCGCGCCCTTCTTCGGCATGAATTTGAGCGTGTTGACCGCAAGGGTCGCGGACTTGCCGCGAATGGTATCCACCACCAACCGGCATTTCTGCGGCGAGATGCGTGCGTACCTCAAAATTGCTTTCGTCTGCATGCCTTACTCCGCCGCCGACACTTTCTTGTCGCCGGAATGCGCCTTGAACGTGCGCGTGGGCGCGAATTCACCGAGCTTGTGCCCGACCATGTTCTCAGACACCAACACGGGTACGTGCAGGCGGCCGTTGTGCACGGCGATGGTCAAACCCACCATGTCCGGCGTCACCATCGAACGGCGCGACCAAGTTTTGATCGGACGGCGATCGTTTTTCTGACTGGCCGTTTGCACCTTCTTTGCCAGGTGCAAATCGACGAATGGGCCTTTCTTTAGCGAACGAGGCACTGAGTGTTCTCCAATCTTAGAGTCGTTTGTTCTTGCGGCGTTGCACGATCATGCCGTCGGTACGCTTGTTACGACGCGTCTTCTTGCCCTTGGTCTGTAGACCCCACGGGCTCACCGGATGCGGATTACCTTGACCTGACTTACCCTCGCCGCCGCCGTGCGGGTGATCGACGGGATTCATCACGACACCGCGGACCGTCGGACGCACCCCGAGCCAACGAACGGCGCCGGCTTTGCCGAAGACGCGCAGATTGTGCTCATCGTTGCCCACTTCGCCAATGGTCGCCCGACAGTCGACGTGGATCTTACGCATTTCCCCGGACTTCAAGCGCACGCTGGCGTACACGCCGTCGCGCGCCGCGAACTGCGCGGAACAACCGGCACTGCGCGCCAGCTGACCACCTTTGCCGGCTTTCAACTCGATGTTGTGAACCGTGCTGCCGACCGGGATGTGCCGGAACGTCAACGTGTTGCCCGGTTTGATCGGCGCGTCGGCACCGGAGCGGATCTCGTCGCCCGCCTTGACACCTTTCGGCGCCAGGATGTAACGGCGCTCACCGTCTTTGTAGAGCACCAACGCCAGATGGGAGGTTCGATTCGGATCGTATTCGAGGCGCTCGACGACCCCGGGAATACCGTCCTTATCCCGTTTGAAATCGACGATGCGATAACGCTGCTTGTGACCACCGCCGATGTGACGCGTGGTCTGACGGCCCGAGTGGTTACGGGCACCGGTGCGGTTCTTCTTGGTGGTCAACGACTGCAGCGGGCCGCCCTTATGAAGATGCGACCGATCGATCTTGACTACGAAGCGCGTACCCGGTGAGGTCGGCTTCATCTTGATGAGTGCCATGGCCTGTCCTTACTTCGCGGTGCCGGTGAAGTCGATCGACTGCCCGGTCTCCAAACGTACATAGGCTTTCTTGTAGCCGTTGCGCTTGCCGGCCACGTTCTTGAAGCGGCGCGTCTTACCCGGCTTGTTGAGCAGATTGACGCCTTCCACTTTGACTTCGAACATCAATTCGACCGCGCTCTTGACCTCGGCCTTGGAAGCGTCGTCGCGAACTCGAAATACGTATTGATTCGCCTTTTCGGTCACGTTCGCGGCCTTTTCGGACACGTGCGGCTGAATCAGCACCGTCATCAAGCGTTCTTTATTCATTCGCGCCTCCGAGACGCTGCTCGAGCAACTTCAAGGCGCCGACCGTGGCCAACACCTTGTCATGCTTGATGAGACTCAAGGGATCGAGGGACGACACCGCCATCACGTCGACATACGGCACGTTGCCGGCGGCAAGGAACAATTTTTCCTCGTAGGCCTCGACCAGGATGAGCGCACGCGTCAGGCCGAATTCGGCCAGCTTCGCGATGAGCAGCTTGGTCTTCGGTGCGGACAGTTCCAACGCATCGATGGCCACCAACCGATCCTGGCGGACCAGTTCGGAGACCATGCATTGCATGGCAGCGCGGTACATCTTACGGTTGACCTTCTGGGAGAAGTCACGTGGCCGTGCGGCAAACGCGCGTCCGCCGCCCACCCAGATGGGGCTGCGAATCGAGCCGGCACGCGCCTGACCCGTGCCCTTCTGACTCCACGGCTTCTTGCCGCCGCCGCGTACTTCGGCGCGTGATTTCTGTCTCTTCGTGCCGGCGCGCCCTGCGGCCATGTAGGCCGTGACGACCTGGTGCACCAGCGCTTCGTTGTATTTACGACCGAAGGCAGCATCGGAAAGCTGCACTTCACTTGCCGGATTCGCGTTCTTGAGTTGCAGGTTCGGCATTATTTCCTATCCGATTTGGAGGCGCCCTTACCCGCTCCGCCCTTGGCGGCCACCGGAGCCTTGTTCGGCACCAGACGCTTGCGGCGAGCTTGCGAAGCCGTCTTCAACGACGGGCGGACGATCACGCGACCACCCTCGGCACCCGGCACCGCACCGCTGATCAACAGCAAGTTGCGCGTCAGGTCGATTTCGACGATGCGAAGATTCTCGATGGTGCGCACTTTGACGCCCATGTGGCCCGACATGCGCTTACCCTTGAAGACGCGGCCCGGGGTCTGCCGTTGACCGATCGACCCGGGCGCGCGGTGCGATACCGAATTACCGTGAGTCTTCATGCCGCCGGCAAAGTTGTGACGCTTCATGGTCCCGGCGAAACCCTTACCGACGGTGGTCCCGCTCACATCGACCACCTGACCCACGGTGAACATGTCGACCTTCAGTTCGCCGCCGGCGGCCAGCGCATCGCCCTCGCCCTTATTGAGCCGAAATTCCTGGGAGGTGTAGCCGGCCGCGACGTTGGCCTTGGCGAAATGTCCGGCCAGTGCCTTGGGAACGCGCGACGGGCGGCGCGTGCCGAGCGTGACTTGCACGGCACGATAGCCGTCGACGGCATCGCTCTTGACTTGTGAAATTCGATTCGGCAACGCCTCGACGACCGTCACGGGGACGGTCACACCGGCGTCGGTGAACACACGGGTCATGCCGCATTTGCGGCCAACCAGACCTAGGGCCATTGTCAAATCCTCAGTACGGCACGAGCGTATGGACGGCTCGAGCTGCGTTGCAACAGGTCAGCGGTTTGAGTACTCGAGACCCCAGGCCCCTTGAGCTCGCGCTCTTGGAATACTGGCGTCGGCACCCACGCGCTCCGACCCCTAAATTGGAGGGCGAATACTACAGGAATTCGCCGCGTAATCAAGCAGTAGTGGCGGCCCGCCGCCGCCCGCTACGCTCAGTTCAACTTGATCTGCACGTCCACGCCGGCCGGTAATTCCAGCTTCATGAGCGCATCGACCGTCTTGTCGGTGGGGTTCAAGATGTCCATGAGGCGCTTGTGAGTGCGGATCTCGAATTGATCGCGGGCGTCCTTGTCGCCGTGCGGAGCCGTCAAAACGGTGAAACGCTCCATTTTGATGGGCAGCGGAACCGGACCCTTGACGGTGGCGCCCGTGCGCTTCGCGGTGTCGACAATTTCGCGTGCGGACTTGTCGATCAAGCGATGATCGAAAGCCTTCAAGCGAATCCGGATATTTTGATTGGCCATTTTATTTAACTTCCAACGGGGCCGATCCGGCCCCGAAAATTAGGCCCGCTGCGCGGGCACAAAGACTTTCAAGCTTACGCTATAACCTTGGCGACCACACCTGCGCCGACGGTTTTGCCGCCCTCGCGGATGGCGAACCGCAGACCCTGCTCCATCGCGATCGGCGCAATCAGCTCCACCACGATCTTGATGTTGTCCCCGGGCATGACCATCTCGGTCCCCTCCGGTAACTCCACCGCACCCGTCACATCGGTGGTGCGAAAATAGAACTGCGGCCGATAGCCCTTGAAGAACGGCGTGTGACGGCCCCCCTCCTCCTTGCTCAGCACGTACACCTCGGCCTCGAACTTCGTGTGCGGCGTGATGCTGCCCGGCTTGCACAACACCTGCCCGCGCTCCACGTCCTCGCGCTTCGTGCCGCGCAGCAACACCCCCACGTTGTCGCCCGCCTGACCCTCATCCAACAACTTGCGAAACATCTCAACGCCCGTGCACGTGGTCTTCGTCGTCGGGCGAATCCCCACGATCTCCACCTCATCGTTGATCTTCACGATCCCCCGCTCGATGCGGCCCGTCACCACCGTGCCGCGCCCCGCAATCGAGAACACATCCTCCACCGGCATCAAAAAGGCCCCCTCCACCGCCCGCTTCGGCACCGGAATGTAGTCATCCAACGCCTGCACCAGCTTGAGCACCGAGGGCACCCCGATCTCGCTCTCATCCCCCTCGAGCGCCTTCAGCGCCGAGCCCGTCACGATCGGCGTGTCGTCGCCGGGAAACTTGTACAGCGTCAATAAATCCCGCACCTCAAGCTCCACCAACTCCAGCAACTCCGCATCGTCCACCATGTCCGCCTTGTTCAGGTACACCACGATGTACGGCACGCCCACTTGGCGCGCCAGCAAAATGTGCTCGCGCGTCTGCGGCATCGGACCGTCGGCCGCCGAACACACCAAAATCGCCCCGTCCATCTGCGCCGCACCCGTGATCATGTTCTTCACGTAGTCCGCATGCCCGGGACAATCCACGTGCGCGTAGTGACGCGCCGAACTCTGATACTCCACGTGCGCCGTCGCTATCGTGATCCCGCGCGCCCGCTCCTCCGGCGCCTTGTCAATCTGGTCGTAGGCCTTGAACTCCCCGCCAAACTTCTCCGCCATCACCTTCGTCAGCGCCGCCGTCAGCGTCGTCTTGCCGTGATCTACATGGCCTATCGTCCCCACGTTGACGTGCGGCTTGTTTCGCTCAAACTTACCCTTCGACACGG
>CAZZXZ010000014.1:0-5443 GCA_964658135.1 uncultured Acetobacteraceae bacterium
GATGCCGGCTGGACGCTGTTCTCCCCCGACGAAACGCCCGATCTGCACGATCTGCGACCTGTGCGACTACCGTCGCAAGACTAAAACGGCGGTGCGCTAAGCATGTTCGAAGCATACACGCGGGATCAGCTCCGGCAGGCCTACTGCGCAGCCTGGGCCAAACGCCTCGCGGGCGCGCCGTTGATGCCGCTCGAGGCGATGATCGCCGACGTCATCGGCTTGCATCCTGAATATCAGACCATGCTCGGCGCCGCGGACCGCGCATTGCTGATCGAGCCCGATACCACCCACGCCACGGAGAATCCGTTTTTGCACATGGGGTTGCACCTGGCGATTCGAGAACAGCTATCCATCGACCGTCCACCGGGAATCTGCCACCTCGAGCGACAGCTGCAAGCGCTGTACGTCGATCCGCACGCCGCCGAACATATTCTGATGGAGGCGCTCGCCGAGACGCTGTGGGAAGCCCAGCGTGCCGGGCGGCCGCCGGATGAAACGCAGTATCTGGCACGCGTGCAGCGCCGTCTTACCCATCCGGCCAAAGCCTGATTCCACAAGGTTACGCAAGCTTCATCCGCGATTGATGGGGTTGGCGGGCACCGAAAGCTATCCTGAGACTCGATCGATATGGCGCTGCGCTTCACCGTCGAGGAAGATCCATGCGAGCTCTCGTTGCCTGCCTTGTCTGCTTTGTATGTCTGGCTTGTTGGCCGCCCGCCACAGCATGCGCCGCCGCCCCTACGCCGGCCGACCCCGCCAAGCCGGTGGCTGCACCGGCGCCACCGGTGCCGAACGATGCGCCGGACGCGGCATCCAGGCATGTCAAGCGAACCACCTGTCGCAAAGAGGCGAGAACGAGGAAAGTGGTCGGCGCGGAGCGCACCGCCTTCATCAAGGCCTGCGTTGCGGCGCCTTGAAGTTCGCTCTTCAGTGCGTCATGGGTCGGTCTCGTCGTCGGCGACGAAGGTCCCCAGTGCATTGAGGTCGGCAAACAAGCCGCCCAGTCGCATGAGCTCGTCGTAAGTGCCGCTTTCCACGAGTTTGCCGCTCTTCAGCACCAGAATCTGATCCGCTTCGCGCACCGTCGTCAACCGATGCGCGATGACGAACGTCGTGCGACCCCGGGTCAACGCGGCAAGAGCCCGCTGGATGCGGGCTTCGGTGGCGTTGTCGAGGGCGCTGGTGGCTTCATCGAGAATCTGAATCGGCGCATCTTTGAGCATCGCCCGGGCGATCGCGAGGCGTTGGCGTTCGCCACCCGACAAGGAACGCCCGCGCTCGGCGACCAGCGTCGCATACCCTTCGGGTTTGACCACGATGAAATCGAGCGCCTCGGCGGCGCGCGCGGTTTCCTCGATCTGCTGCTGGGTGGCCTGCGGATTACCCAAACGAATGTTGTCGGCGATGGATCGATAGAGCAAGCCCGGGTCCTGAAATACCACCGCGATGTTGCTACGTAGCGAGCGCAGCGACACGGTTCGAATGTCGACACCGTCGACGGTGATGCGTCCTGCGCTGGGATCGAACGCACGGTACAGCAGACTCAGAGCGGTGGTCTTACCGGCGCCGGTTGGCCCCACCAGGGCGATGGTCGAGCCCGGCGGCGCATGAAAGCTCAAGCCATGCAGCGCGGGGTGTGCATCGTTATAAGAAAACGACACGTTGTCGAACACCACGTCGCCCGAGACGCGCGGCAGTGTCGGTGTCGCGGGTGACTCCTTGAGCGTCGACGGCGTATCGAGCACCGCGAAAAAATCCTTCAGTGACGGGGTTTGAAAGAACAGTGTCGAAATGAAGCTTGCGAACTGTTCGAGGCGGCCGATGAGAGTCATGGCGAAACCGGAGAAGGTGACGATGTTTCCGACCGTGACCTCGCCTCTACCGTTCAAGGCGGCACCGAGCAAAAAGATCGCGACGATGGTCAATGTACTGGCCGCGCGCGTGGCCACCGACAGCCATGCCCAACCGCGCAAGACCGGATATTGCGCGGCCAATACCCGCTCGGTCAGCACGCGCACGTTGGCCACCTCGGCTTCGTGCCCCGTGAAACTTTGCACCACCACGGCATTGCTCAAAACATCGCCGGTGCGCTCGGCGATTTCTTGATGCAGGCGTTCTACCTGAAGCTGCGCGGCATCGGTGCGGCGCATGGCCATCACGTTGAAAATGGCGAAACTCGTCATCAAGGTCGTCATCAACAGCGCGAGCTTCCAATTGATCGAGAGCGCCAAGGGCAACATGGTCAGGATGGACAGCACGGTCGCCAGGTGATCGCGTAGAAACCCGAGCCAGATGCCGAACAAGCTGCTGCCGCCGGCCTGCATGATGCGGAGCAATCGGCCGGTGTGATGTTCGCCATGAAAGGCGAGCGGCAACGCCACCGTGTGTTCGAAGAACTGCGTCATGACCGCCAACCGCCGCCTGTGCGCCATGCGGTCTGCCTGAAGCGAAACCGCGACGCCTGCGCCGATTCCGCACAGGCCGAAGGCCGCCCATGCACCGATGTAGAACCACGCGTCTTGACGATGTTTCGCCACCAACGAATCGATGACGTGCCCGAAGAGCCACGGCTCGACCAGCATGATGCCGGCCAAAACGAGGTTTGCGATCACCAACATAACGGCAAGCGCCTTTTCCGGCGCCAGCAGAGCAATTACACGCGCATAAACCTGAAGCAGCGACATCCGGTCGGTCGTACTCGCGAACGGCTAGCGTTTTGGTAGGTACAAGTCCGTCAACGTCCCCGCGAACGCTTCCGCCGAGAACGCAACGGTCTCCGATAGCGTGGGGTGCGCGTGAATGGTCAAACCGATGTCTGCGGCATCGGCTCCCATCTCGATGGCCAGCCCGATCTCCGCGATCAACTCACCGGCGTTGGTGCCGACCACGCCGCCGCCGATGACCCTGCCCGACTCCTTGTCGAACAGCAGCTTGGTAAAGCCTTCGTCCCGATTGATCGCCAGGGAACGGCCGCTCGCAGCCCACGGAAACGTGCCCTTGCCGTACTCGATGCCGCGCGCCTTCGCTTCGGTTTCGGTGAGCCCGACCCACGCAATTTCAGGATCGGTGTACGCCACCGACGGAATACCGCGCGCATCGAACGCCGCTTTGTGACCGGCAGCGACTTCCGCCGCGACTTTCGCTTCGTGGGTAGCTTTGTGTGCCAGCATGGGCGCGCCGGCAATGTCGCCGATGGCAAAGATGTGCGCCACGTTGGTTCGCATCTGCTTATCGACATTGATGATGCCGCGCGCGTCCACTCGCACGCCGGCGGCGGCGGCATCGACCATGTTTCCGTTGGCGGTACGCCCGACGGCGACCAGCACCCTGTCGAATTCCTGCGGCTCCGGGGCATTCGGTCCGTCGAACGTGGCGCGCAGACCGCCCGCCGACGCTTCGAGCTTCGACACCTTGGTTTTCAACAAAATACGCTCGTAGCGTTTATCGATTCTTTTCTGCAACGGCCGCACCAAATCCCGGTCGGTGCCGGGCATCAAGCTGTCGCTCAATTCGACGACGGTCACGCGCGCCCCGAGCGCATCGTAGACGCACGCCATCTCGAGCCCGATGATGCCGCCGCCGATCACGAGCAAGCGTTTGCAATCGGCCGGAATTTCGAGGGCGCCGGTCGAGTCGATGATCCGCGGATCGTCCGGATACCCGGGCAGCCGGACCGACTCGGAACCGGCGGCGATGATGCATTGTTTGAAGTTCAAACGCTTGACGCCGTCCGCGGTACGTACCTCGAGAGCGTGCGAGCTCACGAATTTGGCGTCGCCGTGCACGACGGCGACTTTGCGCTGCTTCGCAAGGACGCCGAGTCCGTTGACCAACTTCGCGACCACCTTGCTCTTCCAGGTCCGCAAACGATCGAAGTCGATCTGCGGCGGCCCGAACGCAATGCCGCACTCGGCCATGTCATGGGCATCCTCGACGACCTTGGCGGCGTGCAGCAGCGCCTTGGAGGGAATGCACCCGACGTTCAAACACACCCCGCCCAACATCGGCCAGCGTTCGATCAACGTGACTTTGAGGCCTAGATCGGCCGCGCGGAAAGCCGCCGTGTAACCACCGGGACCGGCGCCGAGGACGACCAGGTCGAGCGCATCGTCAGGCAACGCCTCCTCGCCCGCCGGCGCGCTCGCCGGCGGGCTCACGGATGTGCTCGTCGGAGGCGGGTCCGCGCCGACGGCCGACGGGGATGCTGGAGCAGCCGCTGCCTGCGCGACTTGCACCGTGGCGATCAGCGTACCAGCCACCACCACATCGCCCTTCTTGACGGCGACGGATTCGACGACGCCCGCCACCGGTGACGGTACGTCCATCGAGGCTTTCTCCGTTTCCAACGTGATGAGGGGATCGTCGACGCGGATTTCGGCGCCCGGCGCGATCAGGATTTCGAGGGCGGTGACGCCTTTCGAGTCCCCGATATCGGGTACGCGGATCTCGATGCGGCTCATGTCAGCGCCTTTGCATCGGTCAATATCTTGCCCAGGAACACCACGAAACGCGCCGCCTCGGCACCGTCGATCACTCGGTGGTCATACGATAGCGAGAGCGGCAGCAGCAAGCGCGGCACGAAGGCGCCATTCACAAACACGGGCTTTTGACTCGACTTGGAAAGGCCGAGGATGGCCACCTCGGGCGCGTTGATGATGGGCGTGAACGCGGTGCCGCCGATGCCGCCGAGACTCGAAATGGTGAACGAGCCACCTTGCATCTCGGCCGCTGTCAATTTACCCGCGCGGCCTTTCTCCGACAGCGTGGCCAGAGCTCGCGCAATCCCATAAATGTCCAAGCGATCGGCGTCCCGAATGACCGGAACCACCAAGCCATTCGGCGTATCGGCCGCGAAACCGATGTTGAAATAGTTCTTGAACACCAGGTTCTCGCCGGACGTATCGAGCGACGCGTTGAAGCGTGGAAATTTCTTCAGCGCGACCAGGCAGGCTTTGATGATGAAGACGAGCGGCGTCAACTTCACGCCTTCCTGGGACGCCTTGGTTTTCAGCGCGCCCCGTGCCACTTCCAGTTCGGTGATATCCGCATCGTCATGCTGAGTCACGTGAGGAAGGTTGATCCAGCTCGCCTGCAAACGGGCGCCGGAGATGCGCTGAATGCGCGACAGCGGCTTTACGTCGACGCTGCCGTACTTGGCGAAATCCACTTCCGGGACTTTCGGCAAGGCCGAGACGGGTGCAGCAGGCGTCGTCAAGATCCTTTTTACATACCCTTTCACATCGTCTTGCGTAATACGTGCTTTCGGACCGGTCCCGGTGACCTGACCGAGGTCGGCGCCCAGTTCGCGCGCAAATTGACGCACCGACGGACTGGCGTAAGCCCGCGAAAAAGCCCGCTCGTCGACGGCTGCGGCAACGCGCGTGGGAGACGCGGGTGCGCTGGGCGGCGCTGGCGAAGCGGCGCTGGCAGCCGGGGCGGCTGA
>CAZZXZ010000014.1:5453-41121 GCA_964658135.1 uncultured Acetobacteraceae bacterium
CCCGGGGGTGCCGGCGTGGCCGTGGGTGCCGGGCTGGTCGCGGATGCCGGTGTGCCGGCGGTGGTGGCCTCGGTCGCGGGTGCGGCCGCCACCTCCAACAACAATATCAACGAGCCTTCCGACACCTTGTCGCCCTGCTTGAGTTTCAGCAACGCGATCCGGCCGGCGGCCGGCGCCGGCACGTCCATCGCGGCCTTTTCGGTTTCGATGGTGATGAGGGGCGTCTCCTTGTCGACCTGCTGCCCATCGGTCACCAGGACGTCGATGACGCTGACATCCTTGAAACCGCCGATGTCGGGAACCAAAACTTCGATTGAACTGGCCAAGGTTTCCTCTACACCGACAACGGATTGGGTTTTTCGGGATCGATGCCGAACGCGTGCATGGCCTGGGTGACCGTCTTCACGTCGACCTTGCCGTCATCCGCCAAGGCCTTCAACGCCGCGACGACGACGTAATGCCGATCGACTTCGAAGAAACGACGTAGCTCTGCCCGCGAGTCGCTGCGACCGAAGCCGTCCGTGCCAAGTACCGCATAGCGACCAGGCACCCATTGTCGAATCTGATCCGCCACGGTTTTCATGTAATCGGTCGCGGCAATGAACGGCCCCTCGCTACGGCCGAGGACTTGTCGAATGTAGGTCTGTTTTTGCGGCTCGTCGGCATGCAGGAGATTCCAGCGCTCCACCGCAAGCGCATTTCTACGCAGCTCGCTGAAGCTGGTGACCGAGTAGACGTCGGCCGGAATCCCATAGTCTTTCTCGAGCAGATCGGCACCCGCCAATACCTCGCGCAGGATGGTGCCGGAGCCGAACAGGGTCGCCCGTACCTTACCGCGGCCGCCGATCCGCAGCGCGTACATGCCGCTCAGAATACCCTCCGCCACGCCCGCGGGCATCGCCGGATGGGGGTAGTTTTCATTCATGCACGTGATGTAATAAAAGACGCTCTCCTGCCGTTGGTACATACGCCGCATGCCGTCCTGCACGATGACCGCCAGCTCGTAGGCGTAGGTAGGATCGTAAGCGACGCAGTTAGGCACCGTGCTCGCGAGCAGATGGCTATGACCGTCCTGATGTTGCAGCCCCTCGCCGGCCAGCGTCGTGCGTCCCGCCGTGCCGCCCACCAAAAATCCGCGCGCCTGACTGTCGGCCGCCGCCCAGATGAAATCGCCCACTCGCTGGAAGCCGAACATCGAGTAGTAAATATAGAACGGGATCATGCTGACGCCATGATTCGAATAGGCGGTTGCCGCCGCCAACCAAGAGCACAAGCTGCCCGCCTCGTTGATGCCTTCCTCGAGAATCTGGCCCTGTTTGTCTTCGCGGTAGAACATGAGTTGATCGGCGTCTTGCGGCGTGTAGAGCTGCCCCACCGAAGAATAGATACCGACCTGCCGAAACATGCCTTCCATGCCGAACGTGCGCGCCTCGTCGGGCACGATCGGCACGATGTGCTTGCCCACGTTCTTGTCCTTGATGAGCGTCGTCAAAATACGCACCAAGGCCATCGTGGTCGATATCTCGCGATCGCCGGTGCCCTCCAGCAACGAGCTGAACGCCTCGAGCGGGGGAATGACCAGCGGCGGCGCGTGCGAGCTGCGCTGCGGCACGTAGCCGCCCAAGGACGTGCGCCGCTCTTGCAGATACTGCATCTCCTCGCTGTCGGGCAGCGGCTTTCTAAACGTCAGCCCCTTGATTTCTTCGTCGGAGATTTGAATGTTGAAGCGGTCGCGAACTTCGCGCAGGGCCTCCTCGCCGAGCTTTTTCTGTTGATGCGACGCGTTGATGCCTTCGGCGGCTTTGCCGAGCCCGAAGCCTTTGACCGTTTTCGCCAAGATCACCGTGGGCGCCCCTTTGTGCGCCACCGCCGACGCATACGCCGCGTAGACTTTTTGTGGATCGTGGCCGCCGCGGTTCAGACGCCAAATTTCCTCGTCGGACATGTTGGCAACCATTTCCTTGAGCTCGGGGTACTTGCCGAAAAAATGTTCGCGTGTATACGCGCCGCCTTTCGACTTGAAATTCTGGTACTCGCCGTCCACGCACTCTTCCATGAGTCGCTTCAGCAAACCCTTCTGATCGCGCTCGAGTAACGGATCCCAACGCGATCCCCACACCACTTTGATGACGTTCCAACCGGCGCCCAGAAACGCAGCCTCCAATTCTTGAATGATTTTACCGTTGCCGCGCACCGGGCCATCGAGACGTTGAAGGTTGCAATTGATGACGAAAATGAGATTGTCGAGTTTCTCGCGCACGGGCATGGTGAGCGCACCCATGGACTCGGGCTCGTCCATCTCGCCGTCGCCCAAGAAGGCCCACACTTTGCGGTCGGACGGCGGCACCATGCCGCGATGCTCCAAATAACGCACGAACCGCGCCTGAAAGATCGCGGTCATCGGCCCCAGCCCCATGGAGACCGTCGGAAATTGCCAAAAATCCGGCATCAACCAAGGATGCGGATACGAGGACAAGCCGCCGCCGCGTACTTCCTGCCGAAACCGCAGGAGCTGGCTCTCGTCGAGGCGGCCTTCCATGTACGCGCGCGCGTAGATTCCCGGGGCGGAGTGCCCCTGCATGAAGATCATGTCCCCCGGATGAGCGGCGCTCTTGGCGCGCCAGAAATGATTGAATCCCACCTCGTAGAGCGTGGCGGCGGAGGCATAACTCGCAATGTGGCCACCGTATTCGGAATTGACACGATTGGCTTGTACGACCATCGCCAGGGCATTCCAGCGGATGTACGCCTCGTTGCGCCGTTCCAACGAGCGGTCTCCGGGATAGTCCGGCTCCTGGGCCTTGGATATCGTATTCAGATACGCCGTGTTGGGTTTGAACGGCAGATAAGTGCCGGAGCGGCGCGTGAAGTCCACCAGTTTTTCCAACAGAAAATGTGCGCGCTGCGGCCCTTGCGCGCGCAGTACCGAATCGATCGATTCAAGCCATTCCTGCGTTTCCGTAGGGTCGATATCTTCGAAAGGCGATTGTTGCGTCATAGAGCACACACTTACGGGTCCTGTTAAGATGGCAGGCACGTTACAGCGCTCTTGCGCGAACTGCCACTTGGGATTTTAGCAGCGCCGCGTAGTGCGCGCGAATACGCTTCACCTCCGTCATATGCCGACTCGCCTGCCCTTCGCTTCGCTACTCATTCCAGTGCGCCAAATCGGCGCACCGCTGACGGTTGCGCGTGTCGGGCGCTATGCATGCGTCGTGATTTTCCTCCCCGCGCAACCGACCGTCGGCGATTGGGCGGCTCTGCCGTACGGCGGTCTGTTGCGCGATCTGTACCATCGCAAAGGCAGAAAGCCCGGCGACAGCGTGCAGTTGAAAGTCGGCGCGCACGCCGAAACGATGTTGATGGCGGTCTGCATGGCCGACGCGGCGAGCACTTTCGAACGACTGCACAGCGCGGGAAAACTGGCCCGCGCGGCGCTCGAGGGAGAACCTGCTTCGATGCTGCTGTCGAGTCAGGGATGCCCGCCCGACAGCCTCGCCGCAACGCTTTGCGCCACGGTTGCCGCCGTGCAAGCGGCGGTTTTTCGGTTCGCCTCGTTCAAGAGCATTTCGCCGCCGCCGGCACCTCTGGCGCAGCTCGACATCGCGGCGGAAAAATTGGCGGAGCTCGAGACCAGTTCGGCGACCGCAGCCGGCAACAATCTCGCGCGCTGGCTCACCGCATTGCCACCCAACACGTTGGATGCTGCGGGTTATCGGCGCCTGCTGCGCGACTTCGCGCGTCATTTGGGTCTGACGTTGACGTTCTACGGCGAGCCGCAGCTGCGGCGTCTCGGCGCCGGCGCTTTTCTCGCGGTGTCCCAGGGCAATGCCACGCGCGATGCCGGCATTGCACACCTCGCCTATCGACCGAGCAGCAGTCGTCCGGGCGGTCGACCGGCGGCGCGAACGCGGCCCGTGAGTCTGGTCGGCAAAGGCATATGTTTCGACACCGGCGGCACGAATTTGAAGACCCACAAGGGCATGCTCGACATGCACACCGACATGGAGGGCAGTGCCGTCGCGCTCGGCAGTTTGTATGCGCTGCACGCGCTGCAGTCGCCCTTGCCGATCGACTGCTGGTTGGCCATTACCGAGAACCGCACCGGGCCCTTGGCCTACAAGCCGCAAGACGTCGTACGCGCCATTAATGGGACGACCATTCAAGTCATTCACACCGACGCCGAGGGGAGGATGGTGCTGGCGGACACGCTGGCGCTCGCGGCAACCAAGAAGCCGCGCGCCATCATCGACTACGCCACGCTCACCGGTGCCTGCGTCACTGCGCTGACCGAGCGTTACAGCGGCGCCTTCACCAATCGCCCGCGGGCGCGCGACTTCATCGAGACGGCCGGCACCGGCAGCGGCGAGCGCGTGTGGTGTTTCCCCATGGACGCGGATTTCGATACCGACTTGGACAGCGCGGTCGCCGACGTGCTGCAGTGTGCGGTCGACGGCAAGGGCGATCACATTCTGGCGGCCCGCTTTTTAAACAAGTTCGTGCCCCGTGACATTGCCTGGCTGCATCTGGATCTGGCTGCCGGTGCCAGGCACGGCGGGCTGGCCCACATACTCACCGATATCACCGGTTTCGGCGTGCGTTACACCGTCGAGTTGTTGCGCCGCGGCTGGCCCGGCGAATTCGAGGCGGCATGAAGCGGCTGACTCTGCAACGACCGGATGACTGGCACGTTCATTTGCGGGACGGCGCCGGCCTTCGAGCGGTGGCACGCTTTACGGCGGAGCGGTTCGGACGTGCCATCATCATGCCGAACCTCAAGCCCGCCATTACCTCGACCGCGCTTGCCGCGGCCTATCGCGAGCGGATCCTGACCGCACTGGCGCCGGCCGCGCCGGGTGGCGAATCGAAATTTACGCCGTTGATGACCTTGTACCTGACGAACGCCACGCCGGCCGCCGAGATCGATCGGGCCAAGGCGTCGGGTTTCGTCCACGGCATCAAGTTGTATCCCGCCGGGGCGACCACCCATTCGGCCGCCGGGGTCACCGACGTCCGTGAGGTGTATCCCGCGCTCGCCCGGATGGAGGAACTCGCCATGCCCTTGCTGGTGCACGGTGAAACCCCGGGCCCTCACATCGACGTGTTCGACCGCGAAACGCACTTCATTGATAACGTCCTCGCGCCGCTGCTCGACCGTTTCGCCGGCTTGAAGGTCGTGTTCGAGCACGTGACCACGGCGCGCGCGGTGCAATTCGTGCGCGAGGCGCGCCCCGGCGTGGCGGCGACGATCACTGCGCAGCATCTGCTGCTCAACCGAAACGCCATGTTCGCGGGCGGCATCCGGCCGCACTATTACTGCTTGCCCATACTCAAGCGGGAAGCGGATCGCGTAACGCTGCTCGATGCCGCGACCAGTGGCAATCCACGCTTTTTCCTCGGTACGGATAGTGCGCCGCACGAACAGTCGACGAAGGAAAACGCCTGTGGCTGCGCGGGTATGTTCACGGCCCACGCGGCCGTCGAGTTGTATGCGGAAGCGTTCGAGCAGGTCGGCCGCCTCGATCGCCTCGAAGGTTTCGCCAGTCATTTCGGCGCAGACTTCTATGGTCTGCCGCGCCATTCTGAAGTCATCAGCTTGATAAAGGAGTCCTGGGTGTCGCCGCTATCGTATGAATTTGGCGATGGCGCCTTGGTGCCTTATCGTAGCGGCGAGCGCATCGCCTGGCGGCTAGATTCCAAGGTGCCCGCATGATTCAGATTCCACCGATCACTTTCGCCACCCGTTTTCGCGGCTTTCTACCGGTGGTCGTCGACGTCGAGACCGGCGGCTTCAATCATCAAACCGACGCGTTGCTCGAAATCGCAGCGGTATTTCTCGAGATGCGCAGCGACGGCACCCTGGCGCGCGGCGAGACGTTCCGCTATCACGTGGTGCCGTTTCCCGGATCGAATCTGGAACCGGCGTCGATGGCGGTCACCGGTATCGATCCGCACCACCCTTTGCGCCCCGCCATCTTGGAGGACGATGCGTTGCAGCGCATATTCGGCGAAGTCCGCAAGGCCATCCGTGCCGCCGACTGCACGCGCGCCGTGTTGGTCGGTCACAACGCTTTCTTCGATCTGAATTTTCTCAATGCGGCGGTCGCTCGAACCCAGATCAAACGCAATCCGTTTCACCCGTTCACGAGCTTCGACACCGCTACCTTGGGTGGCGTGGCATTCGGACAGACGGTATTGATGCGCGCGACGCTTGCTTCGGGCCTGGAGTGGGACAGTTCGTCGGCCCATTCGGCCGCTTATGATGCCGAGCGCACCGCCGATTTGTTCTGCACGGTATGCAACCAATTCCAAGGCGTGTTCGATGCCAGTCGCAGGCGCCTGGCATCGATGGGACCGCTCGAAGTGGAGAACGAAAATTCGGACTCCGGCGGCTGATTGCCGCGCCCGCCTATGCGGCGGACGCAGCGCGTGGCTGCCCTTCGCTCAAGCCGGTACGGCGCCGGCGTCGGCCAGTAGCTGCTTCAATTCGCCGTTCTTATACATCTCGACCACGATGTCGCAGCCGCCGATGAGTTCGCCGTTGATGTAAAGCTGCGGGAATGTGGGCCAGTTTGAATAGGTCTTCAACGTGTCACGCACTTCCGGGTCCTCGAATATGTTAACCGCGGTGAACTGCGCGTTGCTGGCACGCAAGGCACCCACCGTCTGGGCCGAAAAGCCACATTGCGGGAAATCGGGGGTGCCCTTCATGTAGAGCACCACCGGTGCTGCGGACAGTTGAGTCTTGATTCGGTCGATAGCAGTCATGTTCGATCTCCAGATTAAATCATTGCGGCCGCGCCCGCGCCGCCAGTGGTCCGCCCTAGTCTACGACAGGTCGTTGAAATATGGGGGCGTCATGCCTATTCTTCCAGGTCCGATGAGGTCACATCCAACCGTACCCGTCCCTGACGATGTCGACCTACAGGTGGAGCGGGCGCTCGCCGAGGACATCGGCAGCGGCGATCTGACGGCCGCGCTCATTCCCGGCGAGCGCGCCGGGCGGGCGACGGTGATCACGCGCCAGGCGGCGGTGCTGTGCGGCATCCCCTATGTGGACGTCACCTTCGCGCAACTCGATCGGCGGGTCAGGCTCGTTTGGCACGTTGCCGAAGGCGACTCCGTGGTGGCCGATCAGCTGCTTTTCACCCTTGAAGGGCCGGCACGTGCATTGCTCACGGGCGAACGCACCGCACTTAACTTTCTACAGTTTCTCTCTGCCACGGCAACTGCGGCGCACATGTACGCCGCGCTGATTGCCGGCACCGGGTGTCGCCTGCTCGACACGCGTAAAACCATTCCGGGACTGCGTCTGGCGCAAAAATACGCGGTGCGTGTGGGCGGCGGGCACAATCATCGCATCGGGCTTTTCGACGGCGTGCTCATCAAGGAAAATCACATCATGGCCGCGGGCTCGATCGCGCACGCGGTGGCGAGCGCCAGGCGCAACGGCAACGGTATTCCGGTCGAAGTGGAAGTCGAAAAGCTCGGCGAACTGCGCGAGGCGATCGCTGCGGGCGCGGACATCGCGATGCTGGACGACTTCTCGCTGCCGGACATGTACGAGGCGGTGGCGGTCAACCGGTCCAGCCCACGGCCTCTAAAACTCGAGGCCTCCGGCGGCATCACGCACGATTCCATTCGTGCGATTGCGCTGACGGGCGTCGATTACGTTTCGGTCGGCAGCATCACCAAAAACATCGCGGCCGTGGACTTGTCGATGCGTTTCGAATGGGCGTGACGCGACCGCCCGGCTGATCACGCAATATCGGCGGCACGCAGCACACGCTGGGGTTGTGACACGCCATAGCCTTGCGCATAGTCGACACCGAGCGTGCGCAGCATGCTGATGATCTCCGCATTCTCGGCGAATTCCGCAATGGTTTGCTTGCCGGTCAGATGACCGATCTCGTTGATCGAGCGGACCATCTCTCGATCGATGGGATCGTGCAGTATTTCCTTGACGAAACTACCGTCGATTTTCAAGAAATCCACCGGGAAATGCTTCAAGTAGCCGAACGATGATAGACCGGTGCCGAAGTCGTCCAGAGCGAATTTGCAACCCAGTTCCTTCAGTGCCTGAATGAAGCGGTTGGCCTGCGAGAAACTCGCGATGGCGGCCGTCTCGGTGATCTCGAAGCAAATTTTCGTGGCGTCGAGACCGCTGCGGTGGAACTGATCGATGACGTACGGTAAGAACTTGTCGTCTCCCAAGCTCTGGCCCGACAGGTTGATGGAACACATCGCCAGCTTTTCGCGCTCGTCGGCTTCGGACACCAACCAGCGAAACGCATTTTCGACGACCCATCGATCGATGCTCGGCGTGATCCCATAGCGCTCGGCCGCGGCGATGAATTGATCCGGCGAGACGAGTTTGCCGTTTTCGTCCCGCATGCGCAGCAATAACTCGTAGTGCGCGCCGATTTCCGGTACCTGCAGCGGCAGGATGGTCTGGCGAAAAAGCTCGAAGCGCCCTTCCTCGAGTGCCGAGTTGATACGCGCCGCCCATTGCATCTCGCGGCGGCGACGCATCAAGTCGATGTCGTTTTCTTCGAAGCTATGGACCCGATTACGTCCGGCCTCCTTCGCGGCCTGGCAGGCACTGTCCGCGGCGCTCAACACGGAAGCCACGTCGGCATTTTCCGTCGAGATCGGCACGACGCCGATGCTCGCACCGAGCCGGAAAGTCCGTTCTTCCCAGGTGAATTTGAAATTACGTACCGCCTCGCGCAAGGCTTCGGCGGTGCGCATGGCCTCATCCAGCGAGCAGCTCTCGAGCAGAATACCGAATTCGTCGCCGCCCAAACGGGCCAAGGTGTCGCGCCAGCGGACTTTCGACTTCAGCAAAGCGCCCGCCTGTCCCAACAGCGCATCGCCCGCACTGTGCCCGCAGGTATCGTTGATGATTTTGAACTGGTCGAGGTCGAGATAACACAAGGCATAGGATGTTTCGTGGGCCTTCGCGCTCTTGAGTGCCCGCTCCATCCGGTTCTCGAATTCGCGTCGATTCACCAAACCCGTCAGCACGTCGTGGCTCGCGTGATAGCTCAGACGCCGGTTGAGTTCGCGAGCCTCGCTCACGTCGTGAAACACCAAGACACCGCCCGACACCGCGCCGTTGCCGTCGCGTATCGGCGAAGCGGTGCTCTCGACGTAGATCTCATTGCCGTCGCGCCGAATCAGCAGCATCGGACGTACCGATTTGATGGACCGGGTACGACGGATGGCGACCGCCAACGGGTTCTCCAGTGGTTCGCAGGTCTCTTCGTGAAAAGCCCGGAAAATCTCTTCGATGGCCCGGCCTTGGCTGTCCTCCAGACGCCAGCCCGTCAACGCCTCCGCGACCGGATTGAGATAGTCGATCACGCCCTTCGCATCGGTGGTGACCACCCCGTCGCCGATACTTTGCAACGTGATCTGCGCGCTTTCCTTCTCCCGGAACAGCGCTTCCTCGTACAGCTTGCGCTCGGTGATGTCGAGTTCGACGCCGACCAGCCGCAACAGGCGCCCCTTCTCGTCGACCCGGGCTTTGGCCCGGCTGATGACCCAACGCCATTCGCCCGTGGCATGACGCATCCGGTGCATGCTCTCGAATATCGGCGTTTTGCCCGCCACATGATCGCGGATGGCGGCCTGCACGCGCGACATGTCATCGGAGTGCACCAAGGTGCGCCAATCGGGGGTCTGCCCAACGTCTATTTCGTCGTAGCCCAACATGGCCTTCCAGCGCGGCGACAAATAAACGCGATTACTCAGCGTGTCGAAATCCCACAATCCGTCGTTTGCGCTGTAAAGCGCCAATTCGTTGCGCTCTTCCAGATCGCTCAGCTGGCGCTGAATTTCGATTCGTTCCAAACCGATCGACAGACTGCTGCCGACCAGCTTCATCATCAAATGCAACTGGACTTCCCAACTCTCCCGCGACCGCACGCCGGCGATCCCCAAGATGCCTACCGGCCGGCCTTGCACGTGGTAGCCGATTATCAGCACCGAACCTATGCCTAATTCGCGCCACAGGGCCGCATCCTCGAGTTGATCGGGCCGCGGCTCGGACGTGTCGCGAAGTTCGCTGATCCGCAATGGCGTCAGGCGGGAGCGCAACCAGGGCAGCGCATCGAAAGCCTGACCGCGCAGTTGTTCCGGATTACCGGTGGCCATCATGTCGCGCGCGACCTGCACGTCGACGAACCGCTCCGATGTGGGGTCCAGCTGGACGTGAAAGGCCGTATCGGCATGTGTGGTTTCGCGTAGCAATTCGAGATTTGCCAGCAGACAGCCGGCAACCGTGGCCGCATTCATCGTCTGGAAATCGACCGCGATTTTGGTGCAGATAACATCGAGTCCGACGGTCGGGCGAATGGCGCGGCGTGACCACGTCTGAGTGGACAAGACGTCGGAGGCCGTCAGGTCGGGATGTCGGGGATCGTTGGGAGCTATCGCCATGCGCCTTCAGGAGTTCCCGAGCAAAGGTATGCAGTTGTCGTCACGTCATCTTGCCATCGATGTGGGGAGAAAACCGAATGGCTCCCACACTTTCTTGCGCCCGGCAAGCCAAGATAGAGACGAATTCTCGCATAACTTGTCAGAATTACAAGCTAAGCAATTGTATTAGCAGCTTTTAAGCAGAAATCTGTTTTAATCGATCTTTTGCACTTTCATACAGCGCCAGTAAACGGGCTTCCATCTCACGTTGGCAGCGTTCGAGCCCGGCGGCGTCCAATCCCTTTGCCACATAGACCGGCTCACCGATGGCGATGGCGATCCGTGCCAGCGGTTTCGGGATCACGAATTTGTCCCATTTGATCTTCCAAGCACGCGAGGCGGCGTAAGCCAACGGAATGATGGGACGTTGGGAAAGCTGCGCCAAGAGGACGGCGCCGGGCTTGAATTGCCATGGCGGCCCGCGCGGCCCGTCGGGCGTGATGGCCGGCGATACCGCGGCATGTGACAGCGCCTGATAATAGTCACGCAGTGCCCGAGCCCCGGTATGGGTGGATGAGCCGCGAATGACTTCGCCGCCCACGCTGCGCACGATCATGGCACCGAGTTCGCCGTCCACCGAGGGGCTGATCAAGAACCCAAGTTTGACGCCGGCCTCCCGTAGCCCGAGCAAGTGCTTGACGCAGAACAATTGATGTTGATGCCAATACACGGGAATGAAAGACGGCGCTCGCTCGATCGCTGCGGCGATATGGTCGTTGCCGACGATGCTCACCACGCTCGACCACCGCCAGACCATGCGCACCAGGGTAAGACCCAAAGGCACCACCAGCGCATACAGCAGCCGGCGCCCCGCCGTCAGCCGCCGGCCCGATCGTGTTTTTTGATCGTAGATCGTGTTGCGAAGGCCGCCATCCGGGTTTTGACGGCCACCATCGGGTTTTTTCTGCACGTCGCATTGTCCCGGGGGCGAAAGCGGTCCGCAATAGCCGCCGTGCAAGAGCCAGGGCCCTCTGCTACGTTACAATGCCCAATGCAATCTACGGCCCTCCCCCCCGGCCCCACCGACGGTTTCGATCTGGGTGGGACCGACGAATCGTTGGCGCTCATGCGCGATTGTTTTAGCCGTTTCGGCGATATTTATCGGGTCTTCGCGCCTGCCCGAGGCGTGTTCAATTACGTCATCAATCACCCGGACGACGTCAAACGCGTGATGCTGTCGAATCATCGCAACTACACCAAGGGCGAAGGCATGGATCGGGTCAAGATCCTGTTGGGCAATGGCATCATGACCAGCGAAGGGGATTTCTGGCGGCGCCAGCGTCGCATGATGCAGCCCTCCTTTCATCGCCGGGTGATCGAGCGATTCAGCGGCTTGATCGAGGACGTGAACGAAAAATACGCGGCACGTTGGGCAGAGAATGCGCTCCGCGGTGAACCGATCAACCTCACCGACGAGGTCAGCGCGCTCACGCTCGAGATCGTTCTAGGTTCGATCTTCGGTTCGGATCTTGCCCGCTGGGAGCGGGAACTGGGCGCCAATCCGTTCGAAGTGGTCGCCAAGGAGACGAATCGCGACTTGAAATTCGCCTTCCGCTTTCGATCGCTGACCAAGCTCGTCGCGCAGGTCATTCAACGGCGTCGGCGCGACAGCGAAGAACATGTCGATTTCTTGGGCATGTTGATGGCGATCCGGGATCGCGACAGCGACACCGCGATGAGCGACAAGGAAATGATCGACGAGGTGCTCACGCTCATCGTGGCCGGTCACGAAACCACGGCCGCCGCATTGACCTGGACCTGGTATTTGTTGAGTCAGCATCCCGAGGCCGCACGCGAACTGCACGCTGAATCCGCGCGCAGCACGACCGATCGGTTGGGGTTGGACGCCGCGCAGTCGCTGCACTTTACCCACCAGGTCATCCAGGAGGCTTTGCGCCTGTATCCTCCGGGGTGGCTCCTCACCCGTCGGACTCTCGAAGCCGATGAGCTGGGCGGCTATGCCATCGGTCCACGCACCGACGTGTTCATCAGTCCTTACTTGCTGCATCGACACCCAGCCTTCTGGAGCGCACCTGAGGTGTTCAATCCAGCAAGATTCGCCGGTGCCGACGCCGCGGAACGCCATCGATTTTCCTATATTCCCTTCGCGGTGGGCCCGCGGCACTGTATCGGTGAAGGCATGGCGATGTTCGAGATGCTCGTACACGTGCATCGCATGTCGCAGCGCTTTCGCCTGACGCGCGCCAGTAACGAACCCATCGAACTCGAGGCCCAGATCAATCTGCGGCCGCGCTCCAATCTCATGATGACGGTAGAACTACGATGACGAATGCAACGACGCTGGTGGAATTGATCGAGGCGAACCGCACGGTGGCGCGTGCCGTGACGTACATCGAGGGTGAGAACGCCGAGCGGCGCGTTACGTATGCGGAGCTGTATGCGCGCTCGCTCGGCATACTGCACCACCTGCAGGCGTTGGGCGCGGGTCGTGGCGACCCGCTGATCATTTTCCTCAACAACAACGAGCAGTTCATCGACGGCTTCTGGGCCGCGATTTGCGGAGGCATCGTGCCGGTGCCGTTAGCCGTCGGCATCAGCGACGAACATCGACATAAACTTCTGCGCGTGGCGCGCAAGCTCGGCAAGCCATACCTCTATACGGATGCGAAGACACTGGATCGCCTGGCGGCGCTCGCCGCGCAGGTTGGCGAAACCACCTTGTTCGACGAACTCAAGCAGCGCACATTCCTGGTCGAATCGTTGACGGATATTTCCAAACCGGGAAAGCTGTATCGGCCGGCACCGGACGAGCTCGCATTCATTCAGTTTTCGTCGGGCTCCACCAGCGAGCCGAAGGGCGTGATGTTGACGCATGCGAACCTTCTCGCCAACTCCAACGGTGCCGCGCAGATAGATCATTACAACCAGGACGACGTGTCCTTGAGTTGGATGCCGCTCACCCACGACATGGGCTTGATCGGTTTCTTCCTCATGCAGTTCAACAAGCATGTGCACATTCATCTCATGCCCACCGACCTGTTCGTGCGGCGGCCGTTGCTATGGATGCAAATGGCGTCCAAAAAACGCGCGACGATCACCTGCTCCCCCAATTTCGGCTACCGACACTTCCTGAAAGTATTGGGCGGCCGACGACTTGAAAACGTCGAGCTAGCGAGCATTCGATCCATCTACAACGGCGCCGAACCGATCTCGGTGCAACTGTGCAACGAATTCATGGAGACGCTGGCCTACACCGGACTCAAGCGTCATGCCATGTTTCCGGTGTACGGCATGGCGGAGGCCAGCCTCGCCGTCACGTTCCCGCAACCCGGCAGCGATTACCGGTGGATTCGCGTCAATCGACACAAGCTCGGGCTCGGCGACACCGTCGATGTCAACCCTGCGGATTCCCGCGACGTGCTCGAGCTGATGAACGTCGGCAAAGCCGTGCCGGGCATCGATCTGCGCATCACCGATGCCGACCGTCACATCGTCGCGGACGGTATCGTGGGACACATACTCATCAGCGGTCCGAGCGTCACGCGCGGTTATTTCGGCGATTCCGCCGCAACGAACCTGGCCCTCGATGCCGCAGGCTGGCTCGATACCGGGGACCTCGGCGTCGTTCACGAAGGCGACCTGTACATCAGCGGCCGCACCAAGGAAATCATCTTCATCAATGGGTTGAACTATTATCCCTATGACTTGGAAAATATCGCCCAGCGAGCGCCGGGTCTCGACCTCAACAAGGTGGTGGCGGCGGGTGTCGCGACTCCGGATTCACAAGGTGAGGAGCTGGTGGTGTTCGTCTTGCATCGCGGTGCGATGAGCGACTTTCTCGCTACCGCGGCGGCGGTCGGTCGGCTCATCAACGAACATACCGGCTTGGAAGTGGCGCACGTCGTGCCGGTCAAGCGAATTCCGAAGACGACCAGCGGAAAAGTGCAGCGCCACTTTTTGGAAACGGCTTACGTCGAAGGCGAATTCGATGCGGAGCTTGCCGAATTGCGGGCGCTGCGCAACGCCGCGCCCTCCGCCGGTCGCGTCGTCGGCTCGGATCTGACCTCTCGGTTGCAGACCATCTGCGAGAGTTCGCTGCCAGGGAAACGCATCGATATCACGGACAACTTATTCGAGATCGGCGCAAGCTCGCTGAAGCTCATCGAAATTCACGAAAACATCGATCGTGAGTTCCCAGGGCTCATCGACCTTACCGAACTGTTCGATCATCCCACGCTGGCCGAGCTCGCCAAGCATATCGAGTCGAAGCAGACTTAAAGGGCTTGCGCCGTATCGAAGGTATTACAATTGTCGATCGAGCCCGAATCGAAGCCGCGACGAAACCATTTCACGCGTTGAGCCGACGATCCATGCGTGAAGCTGTCCGGCACGACGGTACCCTCTTCCCGTTTCTGTAGGGTGTCGTCTCCCACCGAGGACGCGGCGCGCAGCCCCTGGTCCAGATCCCCGGGTTCAAGAATTTTTCTTGCTTTGTTGGCTTGTTCGGCCCACACGCCTGCGAAACAGTCCGCCTGCAACTCGACGCGGACCGAAACACCTTGAGCGCCGGTTCGACCACCGTGGTCTTCCAACCGAGACGCCTTGTCGGTGATGCCCAGCAAATTCTGGACGTGATGTCCCACCTCATGCGAGATGACATAAGCCTGCGCGAACTGACCCGGCGCGCCGAATTGGGACGCCAGCTGATGGAAGAAACCCAGATCGATATATACCTTCTGGTCACCCGGGCAATAGAAAGGACCGGCGGCCGAGCTGGCGGTGCCGCAAGCGGACGCGGTCGCTCCGCTGAATAGTACGAGCTTGGGCGGCACGTATGTCTTGCCGATGCCTTTGAAGTAGGCACCCCAAGTATCTTCGGTCTCGCCGAGGATGGCGCGCACGAAATCCACCTGAGGATCCGCGGCGGAGGTGGCATCGACACCCCGAGACGGCGCGGGAGCGGTCGCGGTCGTGGTCGTTGGGGTGCCGGATTGGTCGCCGTTCAGCAATGCCATGAGCGTCGACGGACTGATGCCCATGAAGTAACCGACCACCAGGACGATCACGGTACCGACGATGCCGAGGCCGGCTCCTCGTCCACCAAGGCCCCCGGAACTCCCTCCACGGTCATCTTCGACGTTATCGCTACGACGGCTATCATCGAGTTTCATCGCTACCCCTGGTGTGTTTTTCTGTTCCGCGTCGACTTACGCGGTCGAGCATGAACCGGTCACAGCGTCGAATCAACGCCATATAAAGGTTTCTTCAATCGCCATCTACGGTACGACCACAGCCAGTCGGCCGGGCTGTGCAACACGTCGACCGCGCAGGCCCTCGCGTAGCGCTCCGTGATCCCGTTCGCCGCGACGATTTCCGTGCCGTCCCAGAGAGGTTGAAATTCCACCTCGTAGCGTCCCCGCTCCAGACGCCGCATCACGACATACAGCACGGGCAAGCGCAGGGCACGGGCGATCTGCTCCGTGCCCACGTAGAACGCGGTGTCCTGCCCCAAGAATTGCGTCCAATAGCGCTTGTCGGTGGACATCGGCGCCTGGTCCGCGTTCATCGCCACGGCGCGAACGATGGTGCGCCGACCGAGCAAGTCGGTCAGCAGCGTTTTCGCAGGGATCAACCGGGCACCGAATCGAGAACGCACATCGAGCATCAAGCGTTCGGCCCATTGATCATGCAAAGGTTTGTAGGCCGCATCGAGCGGAAATCCCAACTGCAAGGTGATGCCTTGCAAAAGCCATTCCCAATTGCACAGATGCGAAGTCACGAGCAGCACCGACCGGCCGCCGTCGAGGTACCCGCGCGGTAGCGACGGATTGACGATGCGTACCCGATCCTGTAGCGACCCCGCGGCCATCGAGATCGATTTCACGACTTCGACCAACACATCGCAAAAGTTTCTCAGAAACTTTTTATGCAAGACGGTGCGTTGACCGTCGGACCAGGTTGGAAAGACCTGTGCGATCTGTTGCCGGATCACTCGTTCACGATGGCGCACCACGTAATAGGCAAGAAAGTAGAGAAGCCCGGAGAAAGCATAGAGCGCCCACAACGGCAGGCGCGATAAAATTTTGAACATGTGCGGATGTTACTGGCCATGGACCGTTCGGGCCAGCGATGACGGTCGCACGGCGGGCCGTGCAGATCTCAACTGAGCGTGCCGACCGTTCGGGGCAGCACGTGTAGAAAAGGTTCCGGCCGATGCACCGAATACCCCTGGGCCAGGTCGACCCCGATGGTTTCCAGCGCCGCGCGGATCTGCGCGCTCTCGACGGATTTCGCAATCGTCTTGACGCCGACGATCCGGGCTATCTCGCAAGAACAGCGCACGGCAGCGTCATCGAGCGGATCATCCAAGAGACCGGTGATGAATTGCCCATCGATCTTGAGGTAATCCACCGGCAGCGTGCGTAGATAGCCGAATGACGACGCACCGGCCCCGAAGTCATCGAGGGCGATCCGCACGCCCAAGGAGCGAACCTCGTCGATGAAAACCTTGGCATCTCCCAAGTTTGAGATGGCAGCCGTCTCGGTGATGTCGAAACACAATTTTCGGATGTCGCAAGACGCGATGCGCAGCATCCGGATGAGATCCCGATGAAAGGCGCGGTCGCCGAGCGACTGACCGGAGAGGTTGATCGCAACGGTTCCGATGCGGTCCATGTGGGTAGCGTCGCTCTCGAGGTGGGTGAGCACGCGCTGGACGACCCACCGATCGATGCGCGAAGCGAGGTGGAACCGCTCGGCTGAGGGCAGAAAGGCGCCGGGCAGGATCACGGCACCGTCATCGTCATGCAAACGCAGCAGGACCTCACAGTGCAGTCGCTCGCCGGCACCGCCGATCGGCTCGATGTGCTGGGCAAACAGCACGAATCGATTCTCTTCCATCGCTGCTTCCAGGCGATTGACCCACTGCATTTCTCCCTGACGCACCTGCTGCGCACCGGCCGAATCAACCCACAGATGCACCCGATTGCGGCCCGAGTCCTTGGCCGAGTAGCAGCAGCTATCGGCGGCCTGCATGACCGCAGCGGGACTTCCCCACCGCAAATCGACCGGCACGACGCCGATGCTCGTTCCGATCCGATAGCGCCGACCGTCGTGCGCAAACCGATAGGACTCCATCTGGTCACAGATTTTCTGCGCGATCAACTGGCCATGCTCTATATCGCAATTCTCCAGCAACACCCCGAATTCGTCCCCGCCGAGGCGGGCCACGGTGTCGCGACCGCGTACGCAACCTTGCAGCACGGCGCTCACCTGGCGCAGCAGCTGGTCGCCTGCGGAATGTCCGCACGCGTCGTTGACCACCTTGAATTCATCGAGGTCGATATACATCAAAACGTGGGCATTTCCCTCGAGCATGAGACCGGCCAGCAGGCGTGACAGACGCCCTTCGAATTCGGCGCGATTGACCAGACCGGTGAGCGCATCATGAGTCGCGCGATGGCTTACTTCATGGCTCAAGCGGCGCTGCTCCGTGACGTCGTGAAACACCACCACCGAGCCGAGGATATGCCCTTCTGCATTGCGAATCGGCGAGGTGGATTCCTCGATGCCGAATTCGATTCCGGCCCGGGAAATCAACGTCAAACTGGCCTCGCGCGACTCCGCGTGCAGAATATTGAAGACATCGGCAAGGGGCCTGGAGCGCGCTTCGGACTTGTTCCATCCCGTCATGGATTCCGCCACCGGATTCAACCATTGCACCAAGCCTTGCGGGTCGGTGGTGATCACGGCATCGCCGATGGAATCGAGCGTGACGCGCACGAGCTCATAACTGTCGGCCAGTTCCTGTTCGAGCCGGCGTTTCTCGGTGATATCTTGGAACGCCCCGACCAGCCGCGCGGCCGTGCCATTCTGGAATTCCGCGGTACCGGTCGCTCGAGCCCAAAATTTGCGACCCTTGGCCGACACTAGCTCCAACTCGAGGTCCCACGGGGTGGCGTGCTTGATGCCTTCATCGACGGCCTGTTCGATGATCGTTCGAGAACGGTCGGCGTAAAAACGCAGGGCATCGGCCACGTTGGGCTCGAATTCGGGGCTCACCTCATGCAAGCGTCGCGTTTCGTCGGACCAGGTGAGCTTGCCGGTGATGAGATTCAACTCCCAGCCTCCCACACCTGCCGCCGCGCCCGTGCGGGCAAGAAAACCCTGGCTTTCCCGCAGCGCGAGCTCCGCTCGACGGCGTTCGGTGATGTCGGTATGGATGGAGAAGACCCCGATCACCTTACCTGCGTCATTTTCTTGCGGGATCAACACCATCTGGCAGTGACGCGCGACGTCATCGACGACGATTTCACGTTCGTCGGTCACCGTCGAGCCGCTCAACGCCCGTTCGAGCGAACGTTCGATGCCTGCGTAGACGGCATCCCCGTAAAACTCCCGCACGCTCTTACCGATGAGGGTGGCAGTCTCGACACGGAACCAGTCGGCATAGCGGCGGTTGACCATGAGATACCGCAGATCGCAATCGAGATGGGAGATCAAACCCGGAAAATTATCGGTCACCAGGGTGAGCCGCTGCTCGCTTTCGCGTAAGGCCTGTTCGGCGAGCCGCCGCTTGGTAATGTCGCGGCCGACGGAATGGACGCCCGTCAACTGCCCATGGGCGTCGACGGTTGGACGGTTCGTCCAAGCGATCCAGCGCATCCCGCCATTCGCGACGACCATCCAGTTTTCATGAGAACTTGAAGTGGCGGAACTCAACACGTTCTGCAGATGCGCGTGGACGGCGGCGCGATCCTCGGCGGGCACATAATTGTAGAGACTCGTGCCGATCATCGCCTCGCAGTCGCGTTCGAATAGCGCGGCGTACGCCTTGTTGACGAACATCAGCTTGCCGTCACGGTTGGAAAGCGAAATCAGTTCGCTCTGGTCTTCCACCACCAGGCGGTAGCGCGCCTCGCTTTCGCGCAGCGCCCGTACGGCCGAGCGCCGGGCATCGCTACCGAGACCGACGGCAATCGACGGCATCACGGTTGCGAGCAGTGCAAGCACCGGCAGCCCGATCAACGACGCACTCATCGATGTGACGGGGTCGAGTCCCAGGGGACGGATTCCAACCAGCCATAAATTGGTGATGAGAACGCCGAAGGCGAGGCTCATCACGGAAGCGCCGAAGCCGCCTAAACGAAAAGACGCGATCAATAACAGCAAGCCCATCAAGACGAACGGAAAGCGAATGTAACGAATCGCCAGGTAGCACCCCACGAGTCCGGCGACTAATGTGATGATGTTCTCGACGAGGAATTTTTTGCGTGTGAGGCGCGCGAGTTCTTTGAAGCTGAACAGGATGATGGGCGGCCCCGCGAGACAGGCGCCGATCGCGTGCGACGACCACCACTGCAGCGTGCCCTGGACGAGCGACACGGCAAATTTATCGTGCAGTAAAAACGCCGCCAAAGCGGCCGACAACCCGGGAATGATGATGCCCAGAAAGGCCGTCATGAACGCGGCCTGGTTGATCGAAATATGCGGGTAGGGGAAAGCCACCACGTAACGAAACAGCACCACCATAAGTGCAATTTCAGTCCCATTGATGCCGACAAACAGCGCGGCCATTTGCCACGGCCGATGAGCTATCAGTACGTTCGCAAAGAAAATTGCCAGCACCACCGCCGTAATGGCAGTACCCCACCGTACGCGCGGCAAACGGATCAATAGACCCGCCGCTATGGCCGTGGCGGGCCAAAATAGTGCAATGCCGTTCGGTGACCGTGTCATCCAGAAGGAGAGCCCGGCCGCGATAAAAAACGCCGCGCCGATCAGTATCTCGTTGAGGGGCGACTTCATATACCGTGCGGCGAGTGACGCTACCGGCTCGTCAAGCGGTTGGTTCTCGAGGGTCAACACCACACTCTCTGCAAGAATAATAACGACATCTCGCTGCGCGAAAAACGGCTCTCGCTGAGGCCACTCCTCAATATGACAGCCCGATGCAGGGTAGCGGCGCGAGCAACATTTAAGGTGCGATTCGGTCTCATTTCCAGCGTTCGCGGGCGCCGCGGCGCGGTGGGCTAATGTGCTAGGGTATGGGAGATGACCAACTATTTTCCCCTTAGCGCTTCCGCTGCAGGCGTCCGCGTCACGCTGCTGGCTTGCGGTCTTTTACTCACGGCGACCGTCGAAGCCGTGCCATTCGGACCAATGCAGCATGTGTCGCTGGCCGATCCGGCGTTGGGATTTGCAAACGCCATGAGCTTGCCGATTCCGGCGGACTGGAAATTTGAAGGAAGGATCGTGCGGGATGTGGCCTGTTCCCCCGGGGATGCGTTTCCACAGATGCAGGCCAGCAGCGCCGATGGCGCTTACGGCCTGACGGTGATGACGCCGTTTTTCACCACCTCGCAGCCGACGGACTTCGACCTGCGCACCTGCGGTGTCGTGGCGCCGCTGACGTCGGCGGCGAATGTTTTGGTTCGCTATGTGTTGCCGGCCATACGCCGCGGCGCACAAACGTCGGCACCCGAGCCGGTACCCGATGGCGAAAGGTTCGTAAAATCGGTGAGCCGTCAGGCGAATGGTGTCATTGTCTCGGGGGATGCCGCCCGGGTTCGTGTGTCGTATACGCAAAATGGTCGGCCAGTGGAGGAGTACGTGGTGGGGTTCACCACCCAGATCCGGCGCGCCGGCTGGACCGGCGGCACCAGTTCCACGGCGGTGCAAGTCCTGCGCGCGCCCGGCGGTAAACTGGATGAGTTCGTCAAGCAGGTCGCGGCCAACATGCAAGCCGAGCTGAACCCCGCGTGGCAGCAGCGCAACCAACAACTCCTCCAGCAGAGCGCGCGGCAAGCCGAACTGCACGGGGAGCAGCAGCGTGCGGCCATCACGCAAACCGGTCAGGATGCCGGTGCCGCCGGCCGTGCGGCGCTCGCCAACACCCGCAATCAGATCCGGGCCACGGGCCAAGCCAGCATGGACAACGCCGCGCGCAGCGAAGCGGCACGACACGCGAGCGCCGTGGGCACCGCAGACTATGTAGGGGGTCGCCCTACCTCGACGTATGTGTTCTGTAACGGCAGTGGTGCCACACGTACCAACAATAATCCGAACCCACCCGCTCCGGGCTGGACTCTATGCCGCTGAAGCTGGTACGCGCTAAGTAGGCGGCGCGAGAACGCGTCGCGCGAGGTCGGCTAATGAGGGCGGTCGTTGAAGACGAAGCCGTCCCAAAGCGTATTTTGCCAACCGCTGATGAACCCGTGGTCGTTACAAACGGGGCAATGCCAATGGATACGGTCGAGATCGTCGGCACCCGGATAAGACATCACGGTACCCGTACAGCGACGCCGTCCCGGCCGTCGACGACAGCGGACAGTCGGTTCATCGTCGAGGTTGGCCGTGGCATCGACGACGATGCTCGCGAAGTATTCGGCGAGCAATCTGGCACGAGTCGGCATGTCTGCGAACGCGCCTGACGGGTCAAGGTAATGCCGTAGATCAACGATCCAAGTGTTACTCATGTAGTCCCAACGAGATCAGAGCGCCCGCATTCCAGTGCACCAACTCCGTAACGGCATCATAACAAACCCGTTACCTACCCGCGAGGCGGAGCACCGTATCGTTTACACTGCAAGCCAAATACCCTACCCGGGTATGCAAAAAGTAGGGGCTGACAGCGATGGGCCATGTAGCCAAAGAGAAAACCAAGCTTCTGAATCGACTCAAGCGCATGCGCGGACAGATCGAAGCCATCGAACGCGCGGTCGATGCGGATAATGAATGCGCTACCGTCCTACAACAGGCCACGGCCTGTCGTGGCGCGCTGGACGGATTTATCGCGGAAGTCATCGAAGACCATATACGTGAACATATGCTCGACCCCCGTGAGCCGCGTGACTCCCCGCAGGTCGCAGCCGCCGAGGAGCTCATCGATATCGTGCATCAGTATTTAAAAAAATAACGTTGATGACCCGCCGGTCGTAACTCGCCCATGGGACGAAATGAATGTCGCAAAAAAAGTCTCGTGGTTCCGTCCGCGCCGATAGGAGATAGCGTCCTTCGCGTCAATTTCCCGAGCGATGGTGTAGGTCTCTCCCGCACGATGACCAGGTGCAAGTATCGACCCTATCGGCGGTAAATCTACGGCCACTGCGACCCTGACGATTACCATGACGAAAGACTCGGTGCGTGAGACGATGAGATGCCTGGCGGATCGATTCCCGAAGTGTGGCGTCCGATTGCGGCAACCGTGTGGAATGTCCCAGTATTTCAGTATTTCTGACAGGAACCAAGATGCCGATTAGCCTGGCACGAGTCGCAAGCACGAACCGCGGACTACGCATTGGGGCCGCGTTCAGCATTTTCGCGGCGTTGATCTGCAGTTCGGCCTGTCAGACACCCAGCCACCGTATCGCCACCCGTGAGGACAATCTTGCGGTTGCAGGCTTCCTCGCGCGTCCAGCGAATACGGCCGAACGTCGGCAATTACTGGCGCGGCTCCCTTCGCACAAGTTCGTGCGGCGCGCGCAGGAAGACACCGTACATTACGTCTATGCAGATCCGACGGTCTGCAACTGTCTTTATGTAGGCACTCAAGATGCCTATAAGAAGTACGTAGAAAATCGACAGGCTGAGAAGCAGACCAAGGACCTTGAGAAAGCCTTGAAAGATCAAGACAACGCGGCGGAGGACGAAGATTTCAACGAGCAAATCTACTCAGGCCCTTATTACCACTGGGAGGCGTGGGGGCCATGGGGCCCATGAAAATGCGCTTTGGCCATGCTTCATGGTATTGACTTGGTGCCGTGTTGGCAGCAACCACCCACGAACCCATATCCGCCGTCGTTCTGGTGAACGAACTGACGGATCGAATTATTCATTCAGCGCAACCTTGGTCGCCCGGACATTGGCTACGAACTCCAAGGTCGAAGACCTTGCCGCTTTGGGTAGGCTTACCAGACCTTTACGCAGAAGGAACCCGCGGAATTCGGCGAAGAATTGAATGATGCAATTTACCAAGAAGCGCTCGGTGGCGATTATTTTATCGTGCCAATGTCTTTCGGCCGCCGCGTTTGGGGCGAGCAACGCTACATGCGGAGCCGAGGAATTACGCGCCGGATCGGATTCGATTACCGTGATATCTTCGGGGATCTCACGCTCGGTTTTGATGTTCATACCGGCGGCGGTAGCGACGCGACGCGCTTTACCACTAGTAATTGATCTACATGGCAGCGGTGGGAGCGGCGAACGGCAAGCTCTATATAGCCATCTGTCCAATGTTGCTGCGGTGAACGGCTTCGTTGTTGCCAATCCTAGCGGCGGGGTTACCTTGCCTAACGATCTCAGCAGACATTACTGGAACATTCCGGGTACAACACTTTATGGCGGCGGCGATATGCCGATGACGGCGCCTGATGATGTGCAATTCATCAGCGATATCATCGATCAAGTTGCCGATAAAACCTGCATCGATAAGCGCCGTGTTTATGTTGCGGGGTTTTCAGGCGGGGCCCGCATGACATCGCTACTGGCATGTAAACTATCCACGCGCATTGCGGCGATTGCTCCAGTGTCTGGACTGCGCGCAGGGCTTGCATCTGCGAACAACCCTGCTCAGCCGGATCCGGTGACCTGTCAACCACGGCGTGCCATGCCTATCGTAACTTTTCATGGTACGGACGATGCAGTGAATCCGTCAGACGGCGGCGGATCTCCGTATTGGACGTACAGTATTGCAGCGGCGCTCGAACGCTGGGTCGATCTCGATCATTGTGAGAACAAGCCTCAAGAGCAGCACGTTGCGTTACATGTCACGCTCATACGTTACGATCGGTGTGCGCAGGGTGCCAAAATCTGGCTTTACCGCACAACAGCGCCGAGCGAGCAAGGTGGTGGACACGCTTGGCCAGGGGCATCACCACTGTCGGGATCAACGACATCCGGAGCGCCGCAACCCAACACGCCCAGCACGGAAATAAGCGCCAGCGAGCTGATGTGGAAGTTCTTCAGGCAGTTTAATTTAGCGTCGGCCCTTACCGATTGACGTTATTGGAGGACTTCGGGCGGCGCCTTTTCTATTCTCGTTCGGCGGCGATGCTGCAGGACGTAGTGCAGTGGAATTCCCGACAGAATGATGCCGGTGCCGATCAGTGAATTGCGCGGCTGGTCGGCGAACGAGAAGACTAGTAGCACGGCCGCCGCGCAAATGAAAAGTGCGGGAACGAAGGGATAGCCCCATACGCTGTAGGGGCGGTTCGCTTTTTCGGATGTGGTCTCGCGGCTGCGGAAAACGAAGACCGAGGCGGTAACCGCCGCATAAAAGAGCCATTCAGAGAAGATAGCGAGCGAGAATAATCCCTGGAAAGTGTTGATGAGCAACAGCAGCATGGAGGACAGCGTGGCCTGTAGGATCAGGGCGCGTGAGGGCGTCTTGAAGCGTGGATGGACATAGGCCAGGGTGCGGAAGAAGAGACCATCGCGGGCCGCTGCGAAGGGGACGCGAGCTCCCGTGAGCGATGAGCCGATGAACGTGGCGCCGTACGAGATGGCGAGGCCTATTGAGAAGACCCATGCGGCGGCGGGTCCCGCGCTTTGGAGGATGGCGGCGACGGCGGGCCGGTCGGCGTTGGCTATGGTGGTTGCGGGCAGTACGAACTGAATCGCGGCGTTGGTCATCATGTAGAGAACCCCGACAATACAAACTCCACCGATGAGCGCCAGCGGCAGGCTGCGCTGGGGATTCTGAATTTCGCCGGCCGCGTGGGTGACATCGGACCAGCCGTCGTAGGCCCATAGAGAAGCGATCAGGGCGACCATGAATCCCGGAAAACCGCCGCGCGCTCCGGGATGATGGGTAGAGAAGTTTGCGATCGTGCCGTGGCCGCCAAAGATGCAGACCCCGACGACGGCGAGGACCATCGCGACCTTGAGTCCCATGAGCACGCGCTGGATGTTGCCGGCCTGGCGGGTACCGAGGATATTGATTCCGGTGATGAGCCAGACGAAACCGATGGCCACGAGCTGGCCATAGACGACGTGCGGAAGGAGGGTGCCCGACAGGAAAGAGAAGGCAGAGAAGTTGCCTAAAACGCGAACCACCCCCGAGGCGATCGAAGCGATGGACGAGGGCTTAGCAATGGTGACCTGCGTCCACATGAAGACGAAGGCGGTGAGATCTCCATACGCTTCGCGCAGGAAGGCGTATTCGCCGCCGTATCTGGGGCGGGAGGAAGCAATTTCTGCATAGGTCATGGCGCCGAAGAGGGAAAGCACGCCGCCGACGATCCACACAGCGTAAACGGTGACCGAAGAACCAACGGCGGCCATCATCTCGCGGGGCACCAGGAAAATGCCGCTGCCGATGATGATGCCGACGACAAAGGAGGTCGCGTGCGACGCGCTGAGGACCCGCGGTAGTTCGTGCTTTTGGGGTGCGTCGGCCATTAAGGTTTGAGTTCGAACTTTCTATCTATGATGCGGCCGCGAACGCCGCAAGTCGAATGGTGCGTTGGGACGCCCTAACGGCCGGGAGTACGTAGGCCGTTATCGGAGCGGAGCGGAGCGCCGCTGTAAGGAAAATTCGTGAAGCGAACCTGGAATTGATGCGCAGAAGCCGTCACTCGAAGCTTGAGCTAGTATCGTGACGAGGCTTGAGCGCGGCCGGCACCGGTCGGACGAAGGCGACGCACGATGTGGCGGTGGCGCAGCGATTTTATTAGCCTACCCAGGAGAACCGCCCCTTCCGCCCGCCTACCCCACCGGCGCTCTCGCGACTGTGGTCGGCGTTCTCATCGAGGTGCCCGTCATGCTGCTCGTAAGGCATGGTGTCGACAGGTCCAAAGACTGGTACGAGCACGAACCGGTGCTCAGGGAGGCTCATTCATGACTGCGGTTACGATCTATCACAACCCCGCCTGCGGCACGTCGCGCAATACGTTGGGGCTCATTCGAAACGCTGGCGTCGAACCCACCGTAATCGAATATTTGAAGACGCCTCCGGACAGAGCCACTCTGCTTGGGCTGCTTACGCAGATGAAAACAACTCCGCGAGAACTGCTACGTGAGAAGGGCACACCGTACGCTGCATTGGGTCTGGCCCAAGCGCATTGGACCGACGAGGAGCTGATTGAATTCATGCTGGAACATCCCATTCTGATCAACCGGCCGATTGTCGTAACGCCTTGGGGGGCCAAGCTGTGCCGACCCTCGGAAGTCGTCTTGGATATTTTGCCGCTGCCCCAAAAAGGGGCTTTTGCAAAGGAAGATGGATCCCCGTTAGTCGACGCTCAAGGTCACCGTGTCAGCCCCTTGCCTTAGCTGCAGAACGTCGCAGCTGGTCGCGATGGACGCCGAAACGCGGGTCTTCGATCCGCGCAATTTACCCCGCGCGATTCGCCCCGCGTAGAGTCCAGGCAATCGACTTGAGTGCGTCTCCCGATAATTGGTGCCGCAAAGAGGGTTACTCGGCGCTTCGCGCCTCGCCCTTCGGGTCGCCGGCTCGAGGCCGGCGCTCAAATTGGCTGCGCCAATTTGTCGAACCGCCTCGTTGTCCGTCAGGGGTTCGAATGCGCAGCGACGAGTGTTCGAGGCCAATCGACTTGAGTGCGCCTTCCGATAATTGGTGCCGCAAAGAGGATTCGAACCCCTGACCCACGCATTACGAATGCGTTGCTCTACCAACTGAGCTATTGCGGCGCGCTTCCCGAAAGGGCCCGCATTCTAACCCGCTGAGCCATCGGACGAAAGGCTGCCCACCCGCTTTGTCACGTCGCGCAGCGTGCGGGGCAAGGCGAATATCACGTGTTCTTCGCGACCTTTCAACTCGTCGACGACGGCGCCGCCCCATTCCTTCAGCTGTGCGATGACGCCTTGCACCAGAATCTCCGGTGCGGACGCGCCGGCGGTGACACCCACCGTTTTGGCGCCGTCGAACCATTCCCGATGCAGGAACTGCGGGCCGTCCACCAGATACCCGGGAATGCCGACCTTGTCGGCCATTTCGCGCAGTCGATTGGAATTCGAGCTGGACTTCGACCCAACGACCACGAGCACATCGCAACGACCAATCAAATCCTTGACGGCGTCCTGTCTGTTTTGCGTGGCATAGCAAATATCCTCTTTGATGGGCGCCTTGAGGCCGGGAAAGCGGCCGCGCAACGCGGCGACGATGGATGCGGTGTCGTCCACCGACAACGTGGTCTGTGTGACGAACGCCAGATGGGCCGGATCGCGGACCACCACGCGCTGCACGTCGTCGACGGTTTCCACCAAGTAGATGCTGCCACCGAACGAGGTATCGAATTGACCGATGGTGCCCTCGACCTCGGGATGACCTTCGTGACCGATCAAGAACACTTCACGGGCTTCGCGGGCATAACGGGTCACTTCCATGTGCACTTTCGTGACCAATGGGCAGGTCGCGTCGAAAACCGTCAAGGAGCGGCGTTGGGCCTCCATTTGCACCACTCGGGCAACGCCGTGGGCGCTGAAAATGACGGTCGCGCCGTCCGGCACTTCTTGCAATTCCTCGACGAACACCGCGCCGATGTTGCGCAGACGATCCACGACGTACTTGTTGTGAACCACTTCGTGGCGCACGTAGATGGGTGCGCCGAACAAGTCGATCGCGCGTTCGACGATATCGATGGCACGGTCGACACCGGCGCAAAAACCGCGAGGATTGGCGAGAAGTATATGCATCAGGTTGTCCGTTTCGAATCGAAGAGTGCATCCACCAGCAGGCAGGCGGCCCCTACGGTAATCGCCGAATCGGCCACGTTGAACGCCGGAAAATACACTTGATCCCAGTGAAAATGAATGAAATCGATGACATGCCCCAAACGAATTCGGTCGATGACGTTGCCGACGGCGCCGCCCAGTACCAGCGCCAGCCCCCCGGCCAACAGCCCATGCGCGCCGCGCGGCAGACGGACCAGCCAGACAATGATGGCGACGCTCACGCTCAACGCAAGCCCGATGAACAACCACCGCTGCCAGCCGGAAGCCGTGGCCAGAAAACTGAACGCCGCGCCGACGTTGTGCAAGCGGGTAATGTCCAGAATGGGCAGTACGCTCGTGAATTCGAAAACGCCAAAATGCCGCACGATGTAGGATTTCGATAATTGATCCGCGGCCACGATGATCGCGGACAACGACAGCCAGGCCGCGGGGTTGACGCGACCGCGCTCGACCGCAGCGTTGACCTTGTCGACGGCATTCATGCGAATTGACGCTCCTCGCCGGGCCCTTCCACATTGACCACACAGCGCGCACAAAGCTCCGGATGCCGTGGATCGCTGCCGACGTCGGCGCGTAAGTGCCAACAGCGTACGCACTTTGGCTGCTGGCTGCGCTCGACCTGCACCCAGACCCGTTCCGCACTCGACGGCATCGTGCCGGCCGGCGGCTCATCGCTCACTTCGACCCGCGCCTGGCTGGTGATCAACACGAAGCGTAACTCATCGTGCAACACCGAGAAACGCGCCGCCTGCTCGGCGGAAGCGTGAATAGTCACTTCGGCCTCGAGCGGCGCACCAATTTTGCCTGCCGAGCGCAAACGCTCCAGTTCCCGGCCTACATCGGCCTTCAAGGCCACGAACAACGGCCAGTCGATGTCGGACTCGCCTTCGGCACCGGCCGGAAACTCGTGCCAGGTGTTCAGGAACACCGACTCGTTGCGGGTTCCCGGCAGAAATTTCCACGTCTCCTCGGCGGTGAAACTCAAAATCGGCGCGAGCCAGCGCACCATCGCTTCGGCCACGTGATACATCGCCGTCTGCGCGGAGCGACGCGGCGCACTGCGGGTGCCCGTCGTGTACAGGCGATCCTTGATGATGTCCAAATAAAACCCGCCCAACTCGACCACGCAGAAATTATGGATCCGCTGATAGATGTCGTGAAACTCGTAGTTGCGAAAGGCGGTCACCACATCGTTCTGTAGAGCGAAGCATTTCGCGATGGCCCACCTGTCGATCGCCACCAGCTCGTGCCATGGCACCGCGTCTGCCGCCGGATCGAAGCCGTGCAGGTTACCCAACAGGAAGCGCAGCGTGTTACGCATGCGGCGGTAAGAATCCGCCATGCGCTTCAAAATCTCGTCGGAGACGCTCATTTCATTCGAATAATCGGTGGCGGCGACCCATAGTCGGACGACGTCCGCGCCGAGCGTACTGGTCAATTTTTGCGGCACCAACACGTTGCCGATGGACTTCGACATTTTGCGGCCCTTGTCGTCGACCGTAAAACCGTGCGTGAGCACGGACCGGTAAGGCGCCCGACCGTGCATGGCGACCGAGGTGAGCAAGGAACTATGGAACCAGCCACGATGCTGATCCGAGCCTTCCAGGTACAGATCCGAGGGCGAGGTGATTGCCGGCCGTATCTGGGCAACGCAATGATGCACGACGCCGGAGTCGAACCACACATCCATGACGTCGGTGGCCTTGTCGTACTTCGCCGCGTCCGGACCCAACAGCGTCGCCGCATCCATGTCGAACCAGGCATCGATGCCGTCGCGCTCGACCTGGACGGCAACTTCCTCGATCAATTCGCCGGTGCGCGGATGCAATTCCCCGGAGATCTTGTCGACGAACAAGGGAATGGGCACACCCCAGGTGCGTTGGCGCGAGACACACCAATCCGGGCGGCCGGCGATCATGCTGCTGATGCGCTGCTCGCCCCAGGCCGGCATCCAGTCCACGTGCGCAATGGCCTCGAGAGCGCCCTTACGTAATCCCGCCCGCTCCATGCCGATGAACCACTGCGGCGTGGCGCGAAAGATCACGGGAGTCTTATGACGCCAGCAATGCGGATACGCGTGGTGGTACGGCTCGCCCTTGAGAAGCCGATGCTGCTCGACCAACACCTCCGTGACGTGGGCATTCGCCTCGAACACTTGCTCACCGGCGAACATGGACGTCGACGGCAGAAAACGTCCATCGCCGCCCACCGGCGTATCGACCTCGAGGTTGTAGCGGCGGCCGACCAGATAATCGTCGAGTCCGAATCCTGGCGCGGTGTGCACCGCACCGGTGCCGGCATCGAGCGTGACATGGTCGCCCAAGATGACCGGCACGTGCCGCTCGTAGAATGGATGCTGCAGCTCGAGATGCTCGAGAGCGGCCCCCTTGGCTTGGGCGATGACGTTCCACGTCGCTACGTCCAACGTCCGCATCACCGACTCGACCCGTTCGGTGGCCATCAACACGCGTTCGTCGCCGTCGTTCGCCGCGAATTTCACCAACGAGTAGTCGAACTCCGGGTGCACGGCCACCGCACGATTGGCGGGCAGCGTCCAGGGAGTCGTGGTCCAGATGGCGATGGACATGGGCGCAGCCTCGAACTCGGCGATTTCGCGCTCATCCGAAATACCCATGCGCCGCGCCAAGGCAGCGCGTTCGAGGACTTCGAAGCGCACGTAAACACTGGGCGACGTCTTGTCTTCGTACTCCACTTCGGCCTCGGCGAGCGCCGACCGGCAGTTCAGACACCAGTGGACAGGTTTGAAACCCTTGTAGAGGTGACCATTCTTGATGATGAGGGCAAAGGCGCGCAGCTGTTCGGCTTCGAAGCGCGGCATCATCGTCAGGTACGGATGATCCCAATCGCCGAGCACCCCCAAGCGCTTGAAGTCGGTGCGCTGACCGTCCACCTGCTTCAATGCATAGGCGCGGCAGGCGGCGCGAAACGCTTTGGCATCGATCTTTTGACCGACGCGGCCGTGGGTCTTCTCGACTTGCATCTCGATCGGCAAACCATGGCAATCCCAGCCCGGAACGTACGGCGCATCGTAGCCGTCGAGCGTGCGCGATTTGACGATGATGTCTTTGAGGATTTTGTTGACGGCATGACCGAGATGGATCGCGCCGTTGGCGTACGGCGGACCGTCGGTCAAAACGAATGCCGGTCGTCCTTTCGTTGCCGCGCGGATTTTATCGTACAGCCGGCTTCGCTCCCATTCCTCGAGCATGTCGGGCTCGCGGTTGGCGAGATCGGCCTTCATCGGAAAATCCGTATGGGGCAGATTGATCGTATTTTTGTAGTCAGTCACACTTCACCTTCGACAAGACGTCGCGAGCGCGCGCGGCGTCGCCATTCATTTGCACCATCATCGCCGGCAGCGAATCGAACTTGATCTCGTCGCGCAACTTGGCGACGAACTCCACCTCGATGGGACGTCCGTACAGGTCGCCATCGAAGTCGAAAACATGCACCTCGAGAAGCGGTTCGACGCCGCTCACCGTCGGACGCGTGCCCAAACTCGCCACCCCGTCCCGCGGGACCGAATCGATGCCGTGGACGCGGACCGCGAGAATGCCCCAGAGCGGCGACTTGCGCCGCAGCAGACGCAGATTGGCGGTCGGAAAACCGAGGGTCCGCCCGAGCGCGTTACCGTGCACCACGCGACCCATCATGCGATAGCGGCGGCCTAGAAGACGTGCGGCGCCCGGACAATCGCCTGCCTGCAAACGTTCGCGCACGGCCGTACTGCTGACCCGCACCCCATCGCACACGAAGGGTGCCATCTGTTCGACACTGAAACCCAGCGAACTGCCCACCGAGCGTAAACTGTCGATAGAGCCCTCGGCGCGCGCACCATAGCGAAAATCATCGCCGACCACCATGTGCTTGACGTTCAACCCCGCGATCAGTCGCTCGACGAATTGCCGCGGCGGCATCGCCCGCAGGTCCTCGTCGAATCGCCACGTCACCAGACGTTCGACGCCGAGCGCCGCCAGGGCCAGAAACTTCTCGCGCCAGCGTGTCAGGCGCGGCGGAGCGCACGCCGGATCGATGAATTCCTTCGAACTCGGCTCAAAGACCAGAACGGTTGCCACGCAGCGTAATTCGGCAGCGCGCTGCTTGAGCGTACCGATCATTTGTTGGTGGCCGAGATGGACGCCATCGTAATTACCCACTGTCAGCACGCAGCCGCCGGCAGCGGCGCCACGCGCCGCCGTGGGAAAGTTGTGTAGACCGCGCACTAATTCCATGGCGAAACCGACGAGTATAATCAAGTTCCTGAAACGGTATTCGCCCCTTCGCCGTTTGCATTGACAAGCCCTACGCCGATCCGCACACTATGCGGCTAGTTTCAGGAGTCTTCCGCTTGGCGAACACAAAATCTGCTGAAAAAGCTGCCCGACAATCCACCGAGCACCGTGCCCGCAACGCTGCCTTGACTTCGCAGTTGCGTAGCGCCATACGAAAAGCCACTGCCGCTCTCAAAACCGGTAAGCAAGACGATGCAACGGCCGCTCTGGCGCATGCCACCCCCATCATCGACAGTATGGTCAACAAAGGCATCATCCATCGCAACAAGGCGGCGCGCCACAAGAGCCGTTTGACCAAGCAGATTCGCGCACTCGCCAAATAAGGCCGGGGTCGGGCGGAACGTGACCGCCCCATAGTGAAAAAGCCGGCGCGACGCCGGCTTTTTCATTCCCTGAAAGTTTACCCCTGCCATCGACGTCGGTGCCTACGCTTCGGCGACGACGTCAGACACGGGGTCCGCAATGGCATCTTCGTGGTGGCCTTTCGTGACCCGCGGATGCGCGTCCAGATAACTCATCACGGCTTGCTTGAGATCTTCGGTGCCGGCGCCGGTCGCACCCGAAATCAAGAACACCGGGCCCTTCCAGCGCAGCCGGCGGACGATATCCTTGGCGCGACGCGCGGCCTCCTGAGGTTCGAGCAAATCGATCTTATTGATGAGCAGCCAGCGCTCTTTGGTTGCCAAATCGGCTGCAAACTTTTTGAGCTCGGCGACGATGGTGCGCGCATCCTTGACCGGATCGGCGGCCGGGTCGGGCGGTGCCATGTCGATCAAATGCAAAAGCACGCGGGTGCGCTGCAAATGCTTCAAGAACCGAATGCCGAGCCCTGCACCGTCGGCCGCACCTTCGATCAATCCGGGAATGTCCGCCATGACGAAGCTGCGTCCCGGTCCCACGCTGACCACGCCCAGATTCGGATACAGGGTGGTGAAGGGATAATCCGCGACCTTGGGCCGCGCCGAGGACACGGCACGAATCAGCGTGGACTTGCCGGCATTCGGCAAACCCAAGAGTCCGACGTCCGCGATCAACTTGAGTTCGAGCGCAAGTTCACGTTTCTCGCCGGGCAGACCCAGGCCGGCTTTGCGCGGTGTCCGGTTGGTGCTGGATTTGAAACGTGTGTTGCCCCATCCGCCCTTGCCGCCTTTGGCGACCAACAAGGTTTGTCCTTCCGCGGTCAGATCGCCGAGCTGCTCGCCGGTCTCTTTGTCGAGCACGACGGTGCCCACGGGGATGGTGACGTAGACGTCGTCGCCGCCGTGGCCGGTGCAATCGTTGCCGCTACCGCCGTCGCCGTTCTGGCCTTTGTAGGTGCGTGAGATGCGAAAATCCGCGAGCGTGTTCATGCCTTCGACGGCCTTGAGATAAACGCTGCCGCCGAGGCCGCCATCGCCGCCGTCGGGGCCGCCAAATGGCGCGGACTTCTCGCGCCGGAAGCTGACGCAGCCACGGCCGCCATTGCCGGCCTCTACTTTGAGTTTGGCTTCGTCGACGAACTTCATGATTTCTAATCCTTGAAAAATAAAAAGGGGGACAGGATTGCCGCCCTGTCCCCCTTTACCGATCGAGCGAGGCGCGCATACGCCTGCCAGACTGGACGTTATTTCGAAACGACGTTCACGTACGTGTGTTGCTGCGCGCCTCTGACGCGAAACTCGACGATGCCGTGAGCCGTGGCGAACAGCGTGTGATCGGTGCCGATTCCCACGTTCACGCCCGGGCGATAGACGGTGCCGCGTTGACGGATCAGGATATTGCCGGCGAGCACATTCTCACCGCCATATTTCTTGACGCCGAGACGCTTCGAATGCGAATCGCGGCCATTTCGTGTGCTGCCGCCGGCTTTTTTGTGTGCCATTGATCAAATCTCCTGCAAAAACTTAAGCGACGATCGATGTGATTTTCACATCGGTGTACGGCTGGCGGTGAGTCTTTTCACGCTTGTAATGCTTACGTCGCCGAAATTTGACGATGCGCACCTTATCGCCTTTGCCATGACCTTCGACCGTGGCCATCACCTTGGCGCTGCCGACAAACGGTGCACCGATGGTGACGGATGCACCGGCGCCCACCAGCAACACTTGACTGAATTCGACGCTCGCACCCTGGTCCGCGTCGAGCTTCTCGATACGAACGACGGCACCTTCTTGCACGCGGTACTGTTTACCGCCCGTGGCAATCACGGCATACATGGTTTCAACTCCAGCTAGGCGGCCGAACGGCCGCAAAAGAGCCGCGAAGTGTACGGCCGAATGGCGCTAAAATCAAACCAGCGCGCGGACCGGAAGACCGGGCCGTCGCCCCAGGGCATCCTTTCTTAGGTAACATGCGGCATTCCCTTGGGCCCCTCATGACACTAGAACAGATTCGACAGCTCGTAACCACCGATTTTGCGGCCGTCGATCGGGTCGTCAAGCTGAGGTTACACAGTCAAGTCGCTCTCGTCGACCAGGTCGCGACCTACATCATCTACGCGGGCGGCAAGCGCTTACGCCCCCTTTTGGTGCTTCTCGCAGCCCGAGCGTGCGGTCATCGAGGTGACCAGCACGTCGATGCGGCGGCCATCGTCGAGTTCATCCATACGGCGACCCTGTTGCACGACGACGTGGTCGATGGTTCCTCTCTGCGGCGCGGTCGTGATACCGCCAACGAAGTATTTGGCAATGCGACCAGCGTGCTCGTGGGTGATTTCCTCTACTCGCGTGCTTTTCAGATGATGGTTGCCCTCGATCGCATGCCCATCATGAAGATCGTCGCCGACGCCACCAATGCGATTGCCGAGGGCGAGGTGCTGCAGCTCATGAATGCGCACGATCCGAATACGACCGAAGCGCGCTACATCGACGTCATTCAGCGTAAGACCGCGCGGTTATTCCAAGCCGGTGCGCAAATCGGCGCAGTCTTGAGCGACGCTCCGGCAGCGCTCGAAGAGTCTTTGGCACGCTACGGACGGCACATTGGCACGGCTTTCCAGCTGGTCGACGATGCGCTCGATTACCAGGCCGACGAAGCCAGTTTGGGCAAGCACCTGGGCGATGATCTGGCGGAGGGCAAACCCACGCTCCCTTTGATTTACGCGATGCAGCAAGGCAGCGACGCGCAGCGCGACATGATCCGGCACGCCATCGAAGATGGCGGCCTGGATCGGCTCGACGAAATTACACGCGCCGTTGCAAGCCTGGGGGGGCTTGCGTACACTGCGCGACTCGCTCAAA
>CAZZXZ010000015.1:0-7066 GCA_964658135.1 uncultured Acetobacteraceae bacterium
GTCGAGCCCTTGCCCCAGGCCAGCAGCTGGCCGGCACTGTTGTTGACGCCGTACGTGCCGCCGGGCGGTGCCTTGAGACCGATACCGGTGGGCGCGTACACGACGGCGTCGTCCACCATGGGAATGCCACCAAAATTGACCCCGGGCACCGATTCGCCTTGAGTTAGGACAGTCTGGTATTTGCCGGGCGTTGCCGGCGCAAGAAAGCCTAGGTCCTCTGAGTAATCGCGGCGTGACGTGCCGACCAAGCCGTCGGTTTTCGTCATCTCGGCCACCACGGTGACATTCGCCCGACCGTCCGCAAAGTTCAAACCGGTGAGCATCCTTACGCGTTCATTCCAGGCGTCCCCCTTGTCGGAAACGCCCGCTTGAGCATCGAGATCAACGCCCTCGAAATCTTTTTTGAGGATGATGTTCACGGTGCCGGCGATGGCGTCGGCACCGTAAATCGGGGCACCCCCGACCGAAATCGTCTCGACACGATCGATCAATTTGGTAGGAATGACGTTCAGATCCACTTGCTGTCCCGGCCCACCCACCGGACTGTTCGATGCCGACGTATTCAAGCTCGCGGTGTTGGAAGAGACAAATCGGCGGCCGTCGACGAGGGTGAGCGTGCGCTGAGAACCCAAGCCGTACAGATCGACGAAACTCTGCGCGATCCCGAATGACGACTGGGTATTGGCGGGACTCGACGGCATGACGCTGAACGCCGGATTCTCGCTCAGTGCCTGACCGACGTCGAGATAACCGCGTGTGTCGAAGGTCTGCGCCGTGACGACGGTGGTGGGTTCCAGGCGGTCGAGGTCGGGACGCGCGATGCGTGAGCCGGTGACGACGACTTCCTGTAGAGCGTCATCCTCAGGTTTGGTTTGCGGGGTTTTTTCCTGCGCGCGCGCGAGCGACAAACCTAGCAACATCACGGCGGCGACAGGCACACGCAACCCGTGAGCCCTAAAAGGCCTGTTGATAATCATGATTTACGCATCCCTAATTTATTTATCGACCGGCCGACATTTCTAACGTCGGCCAGACACTAGTAACAAATCTGTAAAGATGAGTAAATAGTTACAGACAACTTTGTTGTACGAAATATTGGCGAAGCCGCAGAGTGAGCTTACGAATTGAGCCAACTTACTTCACGCGGCCAGTGACTTTGCAAATCAATCCGAGGTTGAAACATGGATCGAAGACATTTCATCGGCACGGCGGCGGCGCTCACGGCGCTGGCAGCGGCCGCGGAAGGCAGCGTTGGCGGCGCCCGCGCCGTCGATCCCACCGAATTGTCGATGGCGACTCTGTTACGCGGCCTGGCGACAGGGGAATTTACCTCCGAAATGTTGACGGTGGCCTACCTGGCAAGAATTGCGCGCTTCGACGCGCATGGTCCCGAACATCGGGCAGTGCTGGCGCTCAATCCGAGTGCGATTATCGACGCACGGGCGTGCGATGCCGAGCGTCGGGCAAATCGGCTGCGCGGAGCGCTTCATGGCTTGCCGATCCTGCTCAAGGACAATATAGAGACTCTCGATCCATTGGCGACGACGGCGGGCTCATATGCGCTTGCGCGCTCGACGCATCGTATCGATGCGCCACTCGCGGCACGTCTGCGCGCTTCGGGTGCCATCATCCTGGGCAAGACCAATCTGAGCGAATGGGCGAACTTCAGGTCGACGCGCTCGTCGAGCGGCTGGAGCGGCATCGGCGGACATACCCGGAATGCCTATGCGCGCGACCGCAATCCGTCGGGCTCGAGTGCCGGTTCGGCGGTCGCTGCGGCAGCCAGCTTCTGCGCCGGTGCGGTGGGTACGGAGACGAACGGGTCGATTCTCGCACCCTCCTCGGTGAACGGCCTGGTGGGACTCAAACCCACCGTCGGTCTCGTCAGCGGGAAAGGCGTGGTGCCGATATCACCGCGCCAGGATACGGCCGGACCGATGTGCCGCACGGTCGCCGACGCGGCGCTGCTGCTTACGGCAATGGCGGAACGACCCATAGGGTATGGCGCTCACGGCAGCGATCTGGAGTCTTTTCGGCTGCGCGGTGTGCGCATCGGCGTGATGCCGGTGCCGGCCTCGGCGCATCCCGACACGCTGACGTTGTTCGCCGAGGCGCGCTCTGCGCTGGAGCATGAAGGCGCCGTGCTCGTCGAATTGAAGTCGCCGGCGGGTTTCGACGACATGGACAAACCCGAGTTCGATGCCTTGTTGTACGAGTTCAAGGACGCCATCAACGCGTATCTCGCGGCACAGGATCCTGCGCTGGTGGAGTGCCGGACTCTTGCCGACCTGATTGCCTTCAATCGCGCGCATGCGGACGCAGAACTTAGCGTGTTCGGGCAGGAAATATTCGAAAAAGCGGAGCTTTGCGGTCCGCTGACCGACCCGGTCTACACCGCAGCCCGCGCGACTCTGCAGCGCACGGCCGACACCGAGGGTCTCGCCGCTCTGCTCGCCGAACAGCGCGTCGAACTTCTGCTGGCACCCAGCACCGGACCGGCGGAGCGAATCGACGAGATCTGGGGCGACCGGGGCGAAACCGGCTCACCGCCGATTGCGTCAGCGGCTGCCATCGCAGGCTATCCCAGCCTCACGGTGCCCGCCGGCTCGGTCGGCGGCCTGCCGGTGGGCATCACGTTGGTCGGGCAGCGCAATCAAGACGGCTTGTTGCTGCAAGTCGCGCGGGGCTACGAACGTGCGACGAACGCACGGGTGCCGCCGCGATTGGTTCTTTAATGACCAGCCGGGCCATCGTCGCCGTGATGGGGATGCTCGCTTGGATCGACCTATCCGCCGCCTCCGTGGTTGCCGCGCAATCCGAACCCACGCAACATGAATTCGTGATCCACAATTTCACCACCGAGAGCGGCGTGGTGATTCCGCGGGCGCGAGTCGTCTATGGAACCTATGGAAGCTTGAACGCGGCGCGCGACAATGCAGTGCTGCTACCGTCGCACTACATGGCCGACCTGCATGGCTATGCATGGTTGATCGGAGCGGGTAAGGCGCTCGATCCGACGAAGTTATTCCTGGTCACCAGCGAGTTGTTCGGCAATGGACGATCGTCGTCGCCCAGTAATACGCCCGAGCCGCTGCACGGTCCGCGCTTTCCGGTGACCACCATTCGCGACAACGTACAAGCCGTTCACCAATTGCTCAGCACGCAATTACACATCGACCATGTGCGCGCGGTCATTGGTTTCTCCATGGGTGCGCAGCAAGCGTTCCAATGGGCGGTCAGCTACCCCGATTTCATGGATCGCATCGTGGCAACGTCCGGCACCGCGAAGACCTACGGACATGGAATCGTCCGGCTCGAGGGTCAAATCGCGGCCCTGACCGCCGATGCGGCGTTTGACGAGGGTAATTACACCCGTCAGCCGCAGAAGGGCATCGAGGCGTTTTCAATGGTGTGGACGGGGTGGTTGTTTTCCCAGGAATGGTGGCGACGCGAATTGTGGCGCAGCGATGACCCTCCGGCCAAGTCGCTCGCCGAGGTGATCGAGCACTATCGAACCCATTTCATCCCCGGAGCCGACGCCAACGATCTCATCTTGCAGGCGCGCACGTGGCAGAGCAACGATGTCGGCAACACGCCGCCATTTCATGGCGATGTGGAAGCGGCGTTACGCTCGATCAAAGTGCCGGTGTTGTACATGCCATCGGCAACCGACCTCTATTTTCCGGTCACCGATGCGCAGTACGAGGCCGCCTTCATCGCGCGCTGCGAACTGACCGTCATTCCGTCGTTATGGGGACATCCGGCGGGGGCGGGCGCATCGCCCGAGGATGCCACGTTCATCAATACGCATGTGGCCGATTTCATGCGCAAATCCTGATGAGCCATCAGTGACGAAGACACGACGTCGCGTTAGCGTCGGCTGAGCCTGAGCGCTGAGTCTTTGCCGACGTCGCGATCGTAGATTTCGCCGTAATTGCCCACCGCCTGGATCACCTGAACGGCCCACCGATCATCGAGACTCAGTGAGGCGTTGCTGGCAGCTTTGATCCCGAGTCGATGGTTGAGCTGCTTGGGGTCGGCCGCCGCCAAGGATGCGACGTTGAGCGAGGTGACGCCTTGTCGTTCGGCCGTCATGATCAATGACATGGTGCGCTCGACGATGGCGGCCCACTGGGAATCTCCGAGCCGGTACGCCGGTGCGAAAGGGTCCTCGGCGATGACGTCCGGGGCAATGTGGAATCGGCTGGAGCCTGTGCGAAAACCGTAGCGAGTGTCCGCCAACTGCGAGAGGTCGGCGGTGATGGCTGCGCAATGCCCGGTGAACAACGCAGCTTCCATTTCTCCTTGTTCCTCAAACGGAAAGGGCAGGTACTCGATGCCGCGATCGCGAAAGGCTTTGATCAGCCGGGCATCGGCCTGCGTATTGGCGATGTAGCAGATCTGTTTGTTTTGAAAATCGTGCAAGCTTCTTACGCCGCTGACGTCGTTGACCAAAAAGCCTTGACCGTCGTGGAAGATGGTCGGGCCGAAACCTATGCCATAGAGGGCGCGGTTGCCGGCATTCGGCGTTGCTCCGGCCACCAGGACGACGGCGCCACGCTGCAAAGCTTGCAAACTCCGGGGTTCGTCGGGCGATACCTTGAGAATGATCTTGGCCGTCGGACCGAGCACTGCGACGGCGACGGCTTTGCAGACGTCCGCATCCAATGCAGCGAGATTGCCGTGAACGTCGCTTTTAGAGAAATCGGTCGCCGCCCGATTGATGCCGCACGTGAGTTGGCCGTCCGCGCGGACCCCCTGCACCGTACTCGCGGCGGCAACCCCCGTTACCGACACCCATCCCACGAGGCACAACAACGCAGTGCACGGGGTCCGCATGGAGTGCTTCAAATCAAGGCGTCCAGGTGCCCGACGTGGGAATACCCGGAGTGGTTCCCGGGCGCGGATTGAAGTCCGCCGGCGCCGGGTCGATCAACTGCGATTTTCCATCCACGACTTGGTAGTCGGTGGGAACGATGTTGAGCGCGTAGCAGCCCTCTCCTTTATAGTGCGGCAACGAGGTGACTGCGCGTTGCGGGATGCGGGCATATTCGGCGGGCAGCGCCGGCACTTTACCCACTAGTCGGCCGTTGTCGAAAGCCGACAAAAGATCCCCCATCCCTTGCAGCGTGTCGGCGGGCCCCAGGTCTTTTTGACCCAGTTCCTTCTTTCCCTTTTCGCGCGCTTTGACCTCATCCGGCAGATCGCCCAGCGGCTTCAGATCGAAGAGTTCGTCGATGAACTTGATGACTGAGCTGTGCTCAGAGTATTCGTGCGAAATGGCGTGGACCTTGCCGTAGGGAGAAATAACGATGGTCGGAATGCGCGGCCCGCCCGACAGCGGCATGCCGTCGGGATCGAACGAACGCACATGCGACTCGGCGTGATCGTACAGGCCGTCGGTCTCGTCGTAGGTGATGACGATGGCGCTTTCGCTCCAATACGGGCTGCCGGCGATCGCATTGATTTCGTCCGCGAGCAGCGCTTCGCTGATCTGTGCGTCGGAATAGCCCGGATGGTCGTCGTTGCCGGTGAAGTTCGCCTGCACGGCAGGATTGGGATCCTTGGGCAACAATTTGTCGTTGTTGCCATACCCGCCCCGAACGTAGAACACACCGCCTTCGGCGGGCAATGCCCTTGCCGCGACGTCCTTATAGAAATCATTCAGACCGTGAAGTTTTTCGACTTCTTTGGTGTTGTCGCCCACGTAGCCGAAATACTGCGGACCGTCATGATGCACGATGTAATTCGAGCCGGTTGGCGAAGCGGCACTGTCCGTGGGTTCGTGGTCGTAACCTTGCTGGTACCAGCCCCAATTGACAGGCTTGGTGCCGTGACTGGCGATTTCTTCGATGTCGCCCTGGACGTCGAGCAAATCGAGGGCGGGATTTTGGTCATAGCTGATGGTGGTGCGAATGTTTTTACCCATGAACGACAAGGGCAGTGAGGCATAGGTTTGATTCAGCGCCGGCTTGGCGGGGCTTTCGTCGTTGAGACCGTAAGGCGGCTTGACCGGTGAGAAGTCGAGGTTGGAGCCCGCGAATGGGCCACTGTCCGAGGTTATCGGTACGCCGCCACTGTCTGCGACGACGGGACTGGTGGTGTTGTTGCTTGCCTGTTCGGGGTGCAGGGCCCACTGGGTTTCGCCGGATTGCCCCGCGATCATCGCGATCGCGTTCGGGGTGGAAGGTCCTATGATGGTCTGATGAAAATTGTCGAACAGGGTAAACCGGTCCGCGTACTGCCACAGGAACGGGACGGTGTCGCAGTCGACGTGCGCCATGACGAGTTCGGCGCGCTGTTTTTTGACCAAGGTTACCGCGGTGGTCGACGGCTTTAGGGTGGACAAGGCGACGATCTTGCCGTTCACCGTCGTCAGACCTTCCTCGTTCAGGGCGTAGCGGTCGTTACGCGTGACGCCATCGGCGCCGATATCCAGACCGTTGTCGATGCCGGCATGCGAATGGTCTACCGAATCGGTGTCGGCCGGGTATAGCGGCACGCTGCCGCCGGTCTTGGTCGACACGCTCACCGGTATGAGGAAGGGCGAAATCGTGCCCACGCTGCCATCGAGATTCACGATGGACTGGCGGAAGCCGGGTGTTTTCGATGCGGGTTTCGAGAATAGGCCGTCGGCCCCGGGAAACGTGCCGAAATGAAAGTCGAACGAGCGGTTTTCCTGAAACAGTACGAACACGTATTTGACGTGTTTGCGCAGCAGCGCGAGCTTCTGGTCGTGCGAGAGCCTGGGTTCGGCGTCGAGATTGGTCGTGTAAACCGCCACTTCGTCACTCGACTTGGGTCCGATCTCGACCAGCGGCGACGTGGTGGACGGCGGGTCGAGGGCCGCGGCGGCCAGTACCGGCTGAGCCCCATAGATGAGCACGAGTGCTGCAGCCAATAAAGCGGAGCCGCGGTGCGGCGATGCGGAGGCCTGTGCCATTTGAAACCCCTTTGACATTGTAATGCCAAGGAGATTGCTCAAATCACATGACGGTTCCTTGGCTTTGACATGACAGTTGTGTGACGTAGAACGAAAAGCGGGATGGTTAGAGACGTCTCGCCG
>CAZZXZ010000015.1:7166-36887 GCA_964658135.1 uncultured Acetobacteraceae bacterium
GTCGAATAGCCGGTTTGCGATCACTACACGTTGCTAAACATATCGTGACGAATTTTGTTTTTCGTGGGCTGCATGGCGATGATGTCCCGAGCTTACTTCATTCGGCTGCTAAATCGTCGTTCGATCCCCCCGCGCTCAATTCGGCCCAATCGAACTCTTGTACCAGGAGGTTGTAGGCATCGTCGCCGATGACGTCGTCCTGCCGCAATTCGAACGCGCGCTGCCGCGCCACGGCGATTGCGCGACGTCGAAGCGGGCCGCCCGGCACTTCATCGACGTGCGTGTCGGGCGCGTCGTTGCTATTCAGTGCGACGAGCGCGCCGTATTCTTTACGGAGTAACTTCGCGGCGAGCGTATCGTCGTCTTTGATCGCCTCGAGGACGGCACGATAGGCGTGGGTTCGGCCCAGGCGAACTTCACGACCCACCGGATCGTCGTCGGTCAGGCCCAAGCGACGAATCATGGGTCTGATGGTGAGCCCCTGCAGCACCAACGTGCCGAGCACGACCGCGAAGGCCGACAGCAGTATGAGGTCGCGGTAGGGAAACGGCGCACCATCCGGTAAGGTCTCGGGGATGGCAAAAGCGGCGGCCAGCGTGACGATACCGCGCATGCCGGCCCAGGACACGACGACGCTATTGCCCAGGGTGGGCCTCAGGCTTGCTGCACCGCCGGAGCGGTCATGTTGCCAGCGCCGTATCGCGCTGTAGCTCATGACCCACACGAACCGTGCCGCGATCGTCACCACCAACACCACGACGGCCGCCACGAGCGTCTCGGTGCGCACGCGTCCGGCGTCGAGACGTTGCCAAATCGGCCGTAGTTGCATCCCAATCAAGACGAATGCGAAGGCATTCAGCACGAAGACCACAGTCTCCCACACGGCGTAAATCGGTACCCGCATGCGCGCCGGCATCCGAGTACCGCCGCGCCGTGCCGCCGTCATGGCAAACGCCACCAAGGTCAAAATGCCCGATAGGCCGACGGCTTCGGCCGCGATCCAGACGCCGAAGGTACAGGCGAATTGTACGATGACCGAAGTCGGCACGTCCCGCAAGCGGCTCAACACGGGGCCGATGACATGCGCGCAAGCAACGCCGGCGATCAGGCTGCCGAAAACCGTCAACAAAAACACCGGTAGGAAGCCACCAAAGCCTAGCTGGCCGGCCATCACGGTCATGATGGCGAGACGATAAATCAGTAACGCGCTCGCATCGTTCAGAAGACTCTCGCCTTCGAGGATTTTCAGAAGCCGGTGCGGTAGTTTGACCTGACGCATGACGGCCGTCGCCGCAGCGGCGTCGGGCGGAGCGACGATGGCTCCCAACGCGATCGCGACCGGCCATGACATGTGGGGCACCAGCCAGCGCACGGTAATTGCCACTGCCAGCACCGTCGTGCCGACTGCGGCAACCACGAGTCCGGCGACCGGGCGCCAGTTCGTGCGCAGGTCACGTAACGACGTGTCATACGCGGCGTCGAGCAAAACCGGCGCGACGAAGAGGGTTAGCGCCAGTTGGGGATCGAGCGTCCAGTTGGGTGTGCCAGGGAGGAACGCGAGCAGCACGCCGCCCAATGCCAGAAACGTGGGATAAGGCGCACCGATCCGCCGTGACAACGCCGTGAGCAAGGCTGCGCCGAGCAACAGAGCGATGATCCATTCAAACGAGGCCACGGCCGTACTGCCTAAATTTTGACCGACGCGCTCATCTACTGACGAGTTTCTGGCGCTCTGCCGAATAGCGGGCTCCCTGGACCGGAACACTCGAGAGGGCTGCATCGATGGTCTTCAGGTCTTCCGGTGACAACACAACCCCGGCGGCACCGATGTTCTCGTCGAGACGATGCAGCTTGGTGGTGCCCGGGATCGGGACGATCCAAGGTTTCTGGGCCAGCAACCACGCGAGCGCAAGCTGGGCCGCGGTAATCTGCTTGCCGGCCGCGATCCCGACTAGCACGTCGACCAAAGCACGGTTGGCCTGGCGCGCTTCCGGGGCAAAGCGCGGCACCGTGTTGCGGAAGTCGGTCGCGCCGAACGCCGTCCGCTCGTCGATCGTTCCGGTCAAGAAACCGCGCCCCAGCGGGCTGAACGGCACGAAGCCGATACCCAGTTCCTCGAGCACCGGAAAGATCTCTCGTTCCGGCTCGCGCCACCACAAGGAATATTCGCTTTGCAACGCCGTGATGGGTTGCACGGCGTGGGCACGGCGAATGCTGTCGATTCCGGCTTCGGAAAGACCGAAGTGCTTCACCTTGCCCGCGCGGATCAGGTCTTTGACCGTGCCCGCCACGTCTTCCATGGGTACCTGCGGATCCACGCGATGCTGATAGAACAGATCGATGCGATCCGTGCGCAGGCGCTTGAGCGCCGCGTCGGCAACCTGCCGGATGCGCTCCGGCCTGCTGTCCAAACCCTTCGCGGAGTCACCATCGCGAAAGCCGAACTTGGTGGCGATCACGACGTGATCGCGTATCGGCTCGAGCGCCTCGCCGAGCATCGTTTCGTTGACCAGAGGCCCGTACGCCTCCGCCGTATCGAAGAAGGTAATTCCCCGTTCGAAGGCGATACGGACCAGCTTGACGGCGGCCGCCGTGTCGGTCGCCGCACCATAGCCGAAGCTCAACCCCATGCAGCCGAGGCCGAGGGTGGATACCTGTAAACCGCTGTTTCCGAGTTCTCGAGATTGCATGTTCTGTTTCCTTGCGTAGGTGTGTTCACTGCCTCGGCTGCAAACCAGTCGCGTGCAAGGTACCATTATCAGCCTGGCGTGCCGACGCATTGCGAACTCGGAGGAGTCGATGAACGTTCGATCGATGAGGTATCTGTGAGCGGAACAAACATAGCGGTGCGGCCCGTGCGTGCCGGTTATGCCCGCGGGCGGAGTACTGACCGTTAATTCACCGGAACCCACCGAGGACGCATGGCGCGCGGCGTCACGCCTCGAAAGTCGCCGTCTGGCGGCATTGGAGCGCTACCGAATTCTGGATACGGGACCCGAAGCTGCATTCGACGACATCGTGACGATCGCTGCGGAAGTGTGTGGCGTACCCATGGCGGCGATCAGTCTCGTCGACAGTAAACGGCAGTGGTTCAAAGCCAAAGTAGGGCTCGGCATCTCAGAGACCGCGCGCGACATCTCTTTCTGCGCTCATGCCATTCAGCAGGACGAAGTGCTGCTCGTGGAAGACGCGACCAAGGACCACCGCTTTGCGCAAAATCCGTTGGTCACCGGAGACCTTCATCTGCGCTTTTACGCGGGCACTCCCCTGCAAACCGCGGACGGCCTGGCAATCGGCACGCTGTGTGTTCTCGATAGCGAACCGCGCACCCTATCGGAGCGGCAGCATCGGGCGCTCGAAGCACTCGGTCGGCAGGTCATGAATCAGCTGAAGCTGCATCAGACGTTGATGCTGCAACGCACGGCGGGACAGCGCGAAGCGATCACACTCAGATATACCGACCAGCTGCGGAATTTACAGGATCCTTTGGCAATCGATGCCCTCACCGCACAGGTGTTGGGTGAAACCTTGGCCGTCGCCACTGCCGGGTACGGGACGTTGAGCGACGACGGCGTGACGCTGCGCATTGCACAGGTGTGGGCGGCGCCGGGTGCAGCGAACATCGTCGGTACGCACTCGCTGCTGGATTTCGGTTCCTACGCGCAAAGCCTTCAGCAGGGTACCGATTTGATCGTGGAGGATGTCGAGACGGATGCCCGCACGGCGCATCGTGCGGACTCCTATCGCGCCTTTGGCGTGCGTTCGGTGGTCAATTTGCCGGTGCTGGAAAATGGCCGGTTGGTCGCCGTGTTTTTTGCGCTCGATTCCAAGCCGCGCGTCTGGAAGGATGAAGACCTCGAGTTTTTTCATGACGTTGCCGCGCGGGCACGGCAGGCCATCGAGAGGCGTCGCGCGGAAGTCCAGGTACGTCTGCTGGCCGCCTCCTTGCACGAACAGGTCGAAGACCGTACGCGGGAGCGCGACCGGTTGTGGCAGCTGTCGCGGGATCCGTTTTTGATCGCAGATACGGAAGGACTTTGGATGCGGGTGAATCCCGCCTGGACCGAGTTGTTGGGCTGGTCCGACAAGGAATTGCTCGGCCGCACGTCGCAGTGGATGGAGCATCCGGAGGATCACGAAAGAACGCGCACGGAAATTCGCAACATCGCCTCCGGTCGTGGCACGCAGCGCTTCGAAAACCGTTTTCGTGCCAAAGACGGGCGCTATCATTGGTTCGAGTGGACGGCGACGCCGGCCGAAGGACTCCTGTACTGCGTGGCACGCGACGTGTCCGCGGCGAAAGCCGGCGCGTTGGCGCTGAAGGAAGCCGAGGATCAGTTGCGGCAGAGTCATAAAATGGAAGCCGTCGGGCAGCTGACCGGAGGCTTGGCGCATGATTTCAACAATTTGCTGACGGGTATCAAGGGCAGCTTGGAGCTGCTCCAGCTGCGCATCACCCAAGGTCGGCTCGGCGAGATCGACCGCTACGTCAACGCCGCACAAGATGCAGCCAAACGCGCCGCGGCGCTCACCCATCGGTTGCTGGCTTTCGCTCGCCGGCAGACTCTCGACCCCAAGCCGACCAACGTCAATCGACTGGTCGCCGAGATGAGTGAGTTGTTGGAGCGAACGATGGGACCTGAAATCGCTCTCGAGCACGTTGCCGCCGCTGGTCTGTGGGATACGTTGATCGATCCGGGGCAGTTGGAGAACGCTCTGCTCAATCTTTGCATCAACGCGCGCGATGCGATGCCGAACGGCGGCAAACTGAAAATCGAGACGATGAATCAACGGCTTGAGCAGCGCGCTGCCAAAGAACGCGACATACCACCCGGCGAATATGTCTCTATCGGCATCCGCGATACGGGATCCGGGATGGCACCGGAGGTCATTCTGCGCGCTTTCGATCCTTTCTATACCACCAAACCTATCGGGGCCGGCACGGGTCTCGGTCTGTCGATGGTGTATGGTTTCGCGCGCCAGTCGGGAGGGCAGGTGCGCATTCACTCGGAACTAAACCACGGCACCCTCGTGCGTCTTTATCTGCCCCGCCATCGGGGCGTCGGCGAAGTGGCAGAGGAGCCGGTTCCCGAGTCAGCGGTTGTGGTACGTACCGATCATGCCGAAACCGTATTGGTCGTCGACGACGAGCCGACCGTACGCATGTTGGTGGTCGAGGTTTTGCAGGAAATGGGGTGCACGGCCTTGGATGCTGCGGACGGCGCTGCCGGTGTCCAACTGCTCAACACTCGGGCACAGATCGATCTATTGATAACGGATGTGGGATTGCCGGGCGGCATGAACGGCCGTCAATTGGCGGATACCGCACGAGTCGCACGGCCCGAGCTTAAAGTGCTTTTCATCACGGGCTATGCGGAAAACGCCATCTTGAGCCACGACCGCTTGAACGACGGCATGCATGTGCTCACCAAGCCGTTCGCCGTGGATGACCTGACACGGAAAATCAAAGAATTGATCGGGTCTTCATGAAGCTCGGCCCGCCTGTCGAACTCGTAACATTCGCCGTACCGCTTTCTGTAAGAATCTGCAAAACGCGTTTTCACGCGATGCATTCAAAAATAACGAGCTACTGCTTGCACGGAGAACACGATGTTTCATAGCGTCAAATTACTAGCGGTTTTGACCGGCATGTTGATTGCCACGGCGGGCTTTGCGCAGGCACCGGCGGCAGCGCCGGCCGGCTCGACGGGCTTGTGTCGCGATGGAAGTTATTGGTCGGGAGCCACCAAAAAAGGCGCCTGTCGCGGTCACAAAGGTGTTCAAGATTGGTATGCCGGAAGTAGCACTGCGGCGGGCGCCGCCCGCGCGGCCGCTGCAACAGCGGCGCCCACGCCCGCCACGCCCGCGGCCGCCCCTGCTCCTGCCGCCGCGTCTGTTCCGGCGCCCGCACCGACCATGGCGCCGAAACGGGCGGCCGCGCCGACGGTGGCGCAAGCTCCCGGCGGCGGTCCGGGTCTGGTCTGGGTGAATACGAGCAGCAAGGTCTATCATTGCCCCACCGACCGGTATTACGGAAAAACCAAGAACGGATCTTACATGTCGGAATCCGATGCCATTGCCAAGGGCAATCGCGCGGATCGCGGCAAAGCCTGCAGCAAGTAGCCCGAGAGAACGCCATGTGGAAATTCAAATCGAGAATGACTGTTTGTGCGGTCACCTGTGCTGCGTTGCTGTCGGGCGTGGTGGCGCAGGCGGCTGACACGGCCTCGACGACGGCCGCGCCCGATACGGGTCTCGCGGCCGTTTATACCGATAAGTTGAACGGACATCGAACCGCGAGCGGTGCGAAATACGACGGCAATAAGCTCACCGCCGCGAACAAGACCCTGCCCTTCGGCACGAAGGCGAAGGTCACCAACACGGTGAATGGAAAATCCGTGGTCGTCACGATCAACGATCGTGGACCGAAGCAGGCCGACCGTATTTTGGATTTGTCGCCCCGCGCCGCCCGTGCCTTGGGCATCGGCAGGCATGCGATGGCACAAGTCAAAATCGAGGTCGTGAATTGAAACGATTTGCCGTTTTGAACGCCGCGCTGTCCGTGACGCTGTATGCCAGTGCGCTGGCTGCGCCAAACCCTGAGCGCCTGCGCGGCAGCATCGTCGCAATCAATGGCAGTGGCTTTACACTGCACACGGCCGCGGGCAGCGACATGCCCATCAAACTGAGCGGAGACACGAAGTTTCTACGCGTCGAGAAGGCAAGCCTTGCGACCATCGAGAAGGGCACTCACATCGGCGCCGCGACAAAGGACTACGGCGCGCTGTTGGTCGCGCTCGAAGTGACGATTATTCCGGCCTCCATGAAGGGCGAGGGGAGCGGTCACTATGCCTGGGATGAAATTGCCGATACCACGGTCGTCGGACGGGTCAGAGCCGGCACTAAGATGACCAACGGCAACGGCAACGGCAACGGGGCGGTGGCGGCCGGGGGGGCGGCGGCGACCGCGCCGAAGGCCCGCGTAACCGCCAGTAAGATGACCAACGGTGACGTCGCGGCGGCCGTATCGGACAACGGAACGCTGCGGATGAGGGTGACGTATCAGGGCGGCGAACAGACGATTCTGGTGCCTCCGTCGGCGCCGATCGTGACGTTCCAACCAGGATCGGTTGCCGACGTGACGATGGGCGCCAACGTGTTCGTGATGGCCGCCAAAGAGGGCGGCAAAGTAACCGCCGAGACGGTGGCCGTCGGTGCCGACGGCCTCAAACCGCCGATGTGACGCCCTGACGTTACGCCAAAACGTCTATTCTGAGGTTCAACGCATTTTCTGCCGACTGTAAGCTCGAACCGCTGACACTGGCGCCCGGCACGTTGGGCACCGATATGGTGTACGTGCCGCCCGTGTGCGTGACGTTGCCCGAGTAGCTCTTACCGCCGACCGACGTCGAATACGTACTACTGAGCAAACTCGAGGCCGCGCTCTGCACCGCCGTCGCGGCGGTGGCTGAAGCCGCCGAGGTAGCTGCCGTAGTCGACGTAGCCGAGGTAGCCGACGTGGTCGACGCTTTAGAAGCGCTCGACGTGGTGGCAGCCTTCGTGGTGCTCGCGATGATTTGGGATGATAACTGGCTGATTTGCACGATTTTCTCTCCTGTCCTCACCAATCCTTCGCATCCTATCGGCGGCCGCCGCGAATACTTGAGGATCATTTCGCTTCGGGTTTTTCCGAGTCCCCCATTTTCGGCGTCAGTACCTGCCCGGTATCGAGGAGGGTCGCCATTTTGAAGGCGCCCCCATGCGTTCCGTCGCGCAGAGGACTCAACGCGACTTCGACACGGTCGCCGGGTTTGAAGGAGCGGCGCGACCAGCCCATGCGGGTCAGATTGCCCGGACTGGTCAGTTCCATGGACCACACATCCTCCGCTGCACGGCCATCGGGTGCCGAAGCCACCAGAAGCAGGACGTGCGGATTCGACCAGCGGAATTCCTTGACCGTCCCTTTCACGGTGACCGTGTTGGAGAAGTCGAACATGGCAAAGGAGTGATGCGCTGCCGCAGGCAGGGCCATGGACAGTCCGCCGGCCGAGCCGAAAACGCTTGCGATCAAAAGCAGGGATGGCTTCGTCAGTTTCATGGCGATCTCATGGGTCATTTGCCGGGAGGCACCAAGTTGCCGCCGGCGGTTTGCGGTGCAGGTATGAAAACGGCGTTGCCGTCGGCGTCCGTTCCTTCCGAAAAGTTGCCTTGCAGACATTCGCCCTCGACGATGGCATATTTTCTCGCGCGTTGACGGATGAAGTACCGCGTGGTTTTCCACGGTCGTGTCAGCACGTGGGGCGCGGTGATCTCGAGGTCGTCGCGCAGGGTGTCCGGCTTGACGAGCCACAGATGTTCGACGACGTGCAGATCGCCGTCGTTGGGAAGGCCGACCGCCTCGCTCACCGCGATGTAGGCCTCCGGAACGATTCCGATGGTGTCGATCACCAAGGTAGCGCCCTCCCAATGACCGATCGAATGACCGTGAAAGCTCGGATCGGGATCGGCCGGATGGGCGCGTCCGTCCGTGTAGATGCGTCGCAATCGATTGCCGTCGGATTCGCCCAACAGGGTCACACGGCCGGGCGAATACAGAATTTCCATCGCATTGTGCGTGATGAGCATCCAACTCGGCATCGCCTCGGGCAGGCAGTTGACGAACAGTCCCTTCGGATCGCCGGCTTTTTCGGCCGCCTCCAAACGAGCGATCTGCGCGGCAGCCGCCGGCTTCCAAGGCACCGGGTCACCCTTGATCCGTGCCTCCTGATCCGCCACATTCGGTGTCCAGACACCGCTCCAATCGGGTAGGGCGGCCAGCGCCGCCCAGTCCTTGGCCTGCGGCGGCGGATCAAGCGTGGCCTCATCGGCGCGCACGTGCGGCGCCGCGCAGAGCAACAGCAGCAGCATCGGCATCAGCATCGCGACACCGGACGGGTTCAGCCGACTCAACGATGTGGGTCGGTGCATTCGCCGATATCCTCGTTCCATATATCCGGGTGCCGTTCGATGTAAGAAGCCAGGATGGACTTGCACTGCGCAGAATCCAAGTCGATCACCTCGACGCCGTGTTGTCGCAACCAGTCGATGCCTCCTTGAAAGGTGGCGGACTCGCCCACGACCACGGTTTTGATTCGGAACTGACGTATCAGACCGCTGCAATACCAGCAGGGAGCCAGCGTCGTCACCATCACCGTATCGCCGTAGTAGCGCTGGCGGCCGGCCTTGCGAAATGCGTCGGTCTCGCCATGGATGGAGGGGTCGCCATCCTGGACGCGCCGATTGTGGCCCCGCCCGAGGAGGGTCCCGTCTTTATGAAACAATGCCGCACCGATGGGAATGCCGCCTTCGGCGAGTCCCGCGCGAGCCTCTTCCATGGCGGTTTGCAGCATGGCGTGATACGGATCCAAGATACGTTTATCTCCGAAGTGTCGCTCAAGAAGTATACACAGCGGACCCGAAGGTCGTCCGCTCGCTAATCCGCCAGCAAAGGAAAGGTGACGCTGATGGCCCACGCGAACGCCACGGCATTGGCAATTCCCGCCACGTACGGATGGCCGGTGCGCCGGTAAGTCCAGGCACTGAAAAGGCCATACACCACGAAAAAAAGCAGGATGACCGGGACGATGATTACCAGAAAGAATAAGCGAACCGGATCGAGCGCGATGGCGATTCCGAGCGACACCAAGAACGCGATTTTCGACACGAGATAAGCACCTCGCGCGGCGCCGACCCCGCGGGTCAGCCATTCGTCGTTCATAAAATACAGGAGTGTGCCCGCGAGCATGGCCAGGAACAGGATGAAACGACTCGGGCCGAGAATGAACGAGGTGAAGTACCTGTCGATCGGCACGATGAGTCCTACGAAACCGAAACCGATGACCGCCAGCGTCGCCGCCGCCATCGCAGGTGGGTAACGCCAAGGCGCGCTGACGGCGTACGAAGGCCTGTACCGTTGCAAGCAGAGTCGGGTGATGAGTCCGTACAGGGCGAAATGGACCGCAAGATAATCGGCCACCAGGACGGGCAGGAAATGCGTGGGCACGATTCGCAACAACAGAGGCGTCGAGACCATGGGAATCAGGATGGACGACCATAAACGCGCCCCACCGAGGCCGGCGCCGATGGCGGGCACGGCGATCCGGGGAAGCGCATTCGACAAGGGGCGAGCCAGCATGACCACCGCGCCGACGAGCAGGAGAATCCAGGGTCCGCGCGACGCGATCGCGAACGGCGCCGAGCGCACCGTACCGAACGTCGCATCCACCCAAGCGATGGCCTCTCTCACGCTGACTTGGCTGAAGAGGACACTGACGTGGTCTACATGAGGGGTGAACGCGACGCGTCGGCCGGTGCCGTCGGTTGGAGACCCGTAGGTCACACCCGCGCTCGGTTGGCTCGGCGCGATGGCGAGGCCGACGGCGCGCAATGCGACCCGCTTCAGCGTCCCCTCCCAAGCACCGACGATGATGAGTAGATTCCGCGGCGCCCGCGCCGTGACCGCCGGGGAAAACATCGATACGACGATGGTCGCTGCGACCTCCGGCGCACTTTCGGCGTAGCGAATGACAATGTCCGAGGCCATCGAATGACCCAATACCGCCAGGCGACCGTCGCCGAGAGTCCGCGAATACCGAGCCACCCGCCCCAAGGCGTCCACCAACGATTGCGTAGCGCCATCCGCTTCCGTGATGCTGCCGGTGAGCGGCTGCGGATTGCGGCCGTGACCTGGGAAATCGAAGGTGACTGCGATGTAGCCGTTGCGGGCCAGGGCGATCGCGAAGGACTGCATGAGTTGCTGTGAGCCGGCAAAGCCATGCGCGATGACGATGACGGGCCCGACCGGATTTTTTAGGGGACGATAGATTCGTGCCGGGGTGGTCCCGATTCGGACCGGCGTCATCCGCATGCCGGCATCGGCCGCGGTGAGCCGCCACAGCGAGATCGCGATGAGAAGCGCCGCCAGCGGCGCAAGAAAGTAGTCCAGCTTCACATCAACGGTTTAGACGGCGCTTATCTCGACCGGTGCCGAGGCGGCATCCACCGTCTTTAACACCACACCCCGCCGCCACACACGCTTCACGTAATCCAACACCTTCTGACACCGTTCCATGTCCAAACCGCGACCGTCGAGATGGCTGTCATGCCGCAAGACCAGGGTGCCATCGCCGCGAATCTCGACGGCCGCTATCCGCGGCGCGCCGAAATTGTACTTATCCGACAGCAATGTTTCGCGCAGTTCGTCGATGTCCCCGCTCATCACCTTGACCGCGCCGTCTTGGCGCCGCTGGTAGCGGAAAAGATCCATGCTCGCCGCCATGTCGACGGTCAAATGATTACGCAGAAAGCTGAAGTCGTCGTCCTCGCGCATGATGCGCCGCGCCGCCTCCATGCCACCGGATTGGATGATCTGTTCCCACAACGTAAATCCGAGATGATAGGGATTGGTGGTGAGCGCCACGCGCTCCTCGGAGCCCACCGGGCGAACCACGTCGGAGTGGCACTTGATCGCATCGACATACACGTCTTGCGGTATGAAATCGGCCTCTCGCAACAAGCGAGCGTGCCAGTAGGACGCCCATCCCTCGTTCATGATCTGGGTGGCATACACGGGATAAAAATAGAAAGATTCTTCGCGTACCGCCAGAAATATATCGCGCTCCCAACTATCCATGTCCGGCGCATAGGTGGCGACGAACCACAGCAAGTCGTTTTCGGGATGCGGTGGCACCGGGGCGCGAGTCTTGCGTACCGTCGCCACGCTGTCGATCGCGCTGTCGAGCGTATCGAAGCGCGTACGGAAGTCGTTTTTGGCCGCCGGCGCGGCCGCCGGGGAAACCTCGGGATACGGCGTGCGATGAAGGCCTTGATCCAAGTCGATATGCTGCTCGAGCGACAGCGCGGCGTCCAGCACCCGTTCCACCGCCTCGAACCCGTACGATTCGATGTACTGCTCGATTTGCCGCGCATGCCCTGCGGCTCGCTCGATGATGTGGCCGCCTCCCTGATCCTGACAGCGGCCGAACAGCGCATTGTTTTTCGAGAAATCGGCATGACCCAAGACGTGCGCGGTGACCAGGACATTGTCTGCCAGCGCGTTGCTCGAGGCCAGATAGGCCCGGCTCGGGTCGCCCGGGAATACCACTTCGAACAAACGCGAATAGCCCATGTGCCGCTGCAGAAGCTGGTAGATGTAACGCGCACCGAACGACCAGTGCGGCATGCGTACCGGCAACCCGTAAACCGCAATTTCGGTCATGAAGCTGTCGGGAACAGCCTCGAAAATGACCGGCGACCAATCGAGTCCCATGCGATGCGCCAGATCCTCGAGTTGCGGCACGTGACTGCGCCAAGTCGACATCAAACGGACTCCGCCTGGGCTTCGAGCGTGAAGAAATAGCGCACGGCGGCCGCGATATCGTCCTGTCCCTTGATGGGATAACGTCCGTTTAGCAAACCGGCGGCTCCCACGCTCTGAAAAAGCTGCGCGGTTTCGCTGTCCAAATGCCGGTGGCCCGTGGTGATCTCGACATAGCCCGTGTAGCGCGCCGCCCTGGCGATGGTCTCGAGCTCGGCTCGCGCTACGGCGTGATCGCCGGTCGCATTGTCGCCGTCGGAGGCATAGAACAAGTACACGTTACACACGCTCGGGTCGAAACGTGCATCCATGATTTCGCGCACTTTAATGAAGCCGGTCGAGGCTACCGTGCCGCCGCTGCCGGTCACCCTGAAGAACTCCTCCTCGGTGAACTCCCACGCATCGGTGGTGTGCGCGACGAACACGATGTCGAGTGATCGATACTCGCGCCGCAGTCCGGCGGCCACCCAGAAGAAAAATGTCTTGGCGAGTTGCCGGTCGTTATCCGTCATGCTGGCCGACACGTCCAGCAGAAAAAACACCACGGCTCGTACGGCCGGTTGCGGGCGTCTCGCCAATTGCCGGTAGCGGAGATCTTCGTTGTTGAACGAGGGCGGCGACGCGTCCTGAGTCTGCCGTTTGACCGACTCCTTCATCGAACGGCGCCGATCCAAACGCGAACGCGGTCCACGCCGATCCCATCCTTCGCGCGTCCATTCGGCCTCGTCCGCCGGGCCGCTGCGCGGCTGCAGGTTCGGCAATTCCATGTCCTGCCACATCCAGTCGACGAGTTCGTCGACTTTGAATTCGAGCAGTAGGTCGGTGCCACCGCGTTCCGTGCCTCCCGCATTCTTTTGGCCGGGTTGCGGACCGGCATTCGGTTTTCCCAACACATCGCCGGGCTTGGCCTTGCCTTGCCCCACGCCTTGGGATTCGTCGGGCGAGCGCAATCGAAAGCGGTAGTGCTCCAACATTCGCACCGGTACCCGCACGGTCCGCGTGCCGTCGTTGATGATGTCCGAGCCGGCCACGATCTGCGGCAGGTGATCGCGAACGGCTTCGCGAATTTTCTCGCTGTGCCGCAGCCAGTCGCGCGAGCCGCGCGAGAACAGTTCGAACCAATCGTTGATGGCGCCGGCTCCGCCCCCGTCAGTGTCCGCGTTCATACTCCCGCCTCACTCCTGCGAAAGCAACGTGGTGATGTAGCTCAATGCTTCCTGCGCGCTGTGCTCGTCATAGCCGTACTCGGTAACGAGCCGCTCCTGAACGACCGATATCTTTTGTCGCGCGTCGTCATCTGGTCGAGCGGTTGAAGTCACCAGACGCAGCACGTCGCGCCGCTCTTCAAAGAGGTACTGTTCGATGGCTTCGCGCACCCGCGCATGACTGGCGAGGCGAAATTTCTCACCGGCCTTGAAGGCCACCATGGCCTTGCGGATGACTTCCTGGCGGAACGACTGCTTCCCGGACTCGGATACTTTGATCTTCTCCTCCACCGATCTTAAAAAGCGCTCGTCGGGCGGCCGGCTCTCGCCGGTCATGGGATCGACCACCTTGCGCTGGTCGAGAGCCGCTTCGATCTCGTCGAGGTATTTCTCAAGCAGTTGTTGCGCCTCGTCTTGAAAGGACGCGAACAGGGCGCGGTGCACGTCCTCCTTGACCCAGCGATTGTAGAATTCCTTGCGCGCGGTGACCAAATGGTCGAACCATTGTTTCTTGTGCTTGACGTCCATGCGTGCGTCGTTATCGATGGCATCCTTCAGCGCGAGCAGCAGCTGCATGCTGGTGAGACTGCGCGAATTGCCTCGGGTAATTGCGGTGGAGAGCGCATTGATCACGAAACGCGGACTGACGCCGCTCAGGCCCTCATCGGGCGCCTCCGCGCGGAGCCGGGCCACCTCGGTTTCGGAAAACCCTTCGACCGCCTCGCCGGCGAACATGCGCACTTTTTTCGGCAGATCCAATCCCTCGCGTTCCGGTTTGCTATGCCGGGTGAGAATTGCGAAGACGGCAGCCAGATGCAAAACGTGCGGATCCAAATGCGTATTGCGAAACGCCGGCGCACCGTAGACCAATTTCTTGTAGATACGCGCCTCATCCTTGTACGACAGCGCATAGGGCACCTTGATGATGACCATGCGGTCCAGCAGGGCTTCGTTTTCTTTTTCTTGCAGAAAACGGTTGAACTCGGCGAGATTGGTATGGGCCAAGATGGTTTCGTCCAGATAGATCAACGGGAAACGTGCCACCTTCACGTTCTTTTCCTGGGTCATCGTCAACAGCAGATAAAGAAATTCGCGTTTGACCTTCAGGATTTCGATCATCTCGAGGACGCCGCGGCTGGCGGCATAGACGGCACCCGACCATGACCAAGCGCGCGGGTCGCCCTCATCGCCCACCCGGGATACCTTGGAAAGATCCACCGAGCCGACCAAATCGGCGATGTCCGCGGTCGATGGGTCATGGGGCGCATACGTACCGATCCCGCACCGCGCGGCTTCAGAGATGAAGATCCGTTCCACGGGCACGCGCAAATAATCTCCCTCGCATTCACGATCCACGTAATCGCGGGCCCACGGGCTGAGTTCACCACCGATATCCACGCCGTAGGTCTCGCGAAACTGCGCCCGCAGACTGGTGGGAACGAGATTCAACGGCGATTCTCGCAGGGGCGAACCTTTGATGGCGTAGAGGGCGCCTTCATCGGTGCGGCTATATTCCTCGAGGCCTCGCTTCAATAGAATTGCCAGCGTTGATTTGCCGCCGGAAGGCGGCCCGAGCAGCAGCAACAGACGGCGTCCGACGTCGGATCCGGCGGCTGCGGCCTTGAAATAGTCGACGACCCGCGCCAGCGGCTCATCAACGCCGAATAATTCTCGCTTGAAAAGCTGTTTGGCTTTTTCGACGTCGCTGCCGTCGACGTCGCGTCCATACCACAACAGCATGTCCCAGATGTACTCGTGGCTACTACGGACATAGGCGGTGGGATTGTTCGGTAGGATCGTCGTGAGAAATTCGCCGATCGATCCTTCCCACCGTTGGGCACGATGATGTTTGCTGAAGTCGGTCAACGACGTCAGAAAATCCGCAGGATTAAACTTCGCAGTGAGTTCTGATATCCCCATCGTCTAACCTCCGCTCGGGAAATGGACTGGGCTATCGACATCGGCGACGTTCATTACGTAACGATTAGTCACGCGCGGTACGTAAATAATTAAACTCGCCGTTACGTTGTATCGTAGATCGGTCGCAGCATCAAATTAATTGCAGCGTGTTTTGGCGTCGCAAACAGCCTTCGACCATCGGTCGGCGCTCCCTGCGATGCTTCGTTCGCGGACCATCGGCTGGTATTATATACAGTATTCGAGCGGAGCTAGCGAGAGCGCATGTGGGGCGTGGTGAATCCCAACGTGGCCAAGCCTTTGTGCACCTCCGGCACGCTCATGAAGAGTTTCCAAAGAAGTCCGCTGCGGTAGTTCTCGATCATCAGAATGATCGGACCCTGATCGACGGCGAGAAACGTATCGGCATACCAGTCGCGTCCCTCGCAGAACGCGTCCACGAAGCCGTATTCACCCCATACTTTCTCACCGTAGCGGGTCAGAAAATGACGAAGGGCGGCAAGCGATGCGCGCGGGGAATACGGCATGCTCGATAGAGCCGCGGTGGGCGATAGGGTGCCACTGTCGTTGTCCGGTGCGTGCTGCGCATAGCCTTTTACATCGTCGCTCGACGTGAGGCCCCAACAGGCGGCGCCGTATCCCGGGTGATGCAAGGGATTGTTCTCGCAATGCGCATGATTGATGCGCACGTGATTCAGGCTTTGCTGCCAATAGTCGGCATATCGATCCTGCAGACCGCGCGGATCCAAGCCCGAGAACGAGTAGTGCGCAAAGTAGAGCGGACCGCCGTAGGGCGCGCCCAGGGGAAGTTCGATTCCGTAATAGCTCTTGCCGTTGACGAAATCGCGTCCCGCCGCGAAGCCACGCTGATAAATGACGGGGTCGGGCGAATAACGCGGCGCCGATGCCGCCAACAGGTAGGTGATCAGACACTCGTTCCAACCGCGAATATCCAGATCGAGGGCCCAACCGTTGTTGGGGCTCCAATGCCAATACAGAACGTTACGGCCGTCGCGTGTGTACCATTGCCACTCGACGTCGTGCCAAAGCCCCTGAATGAGGCCCCGTAGTTTGACCTCTTCCCGGCTCTTGCGGTGAAAGTATTGCCGGGCGCAAAGCAACCCCATCAACAGGATGGAGGTCTCCACCAGATCGCCGCCGTCGTCCTTCCGCGTAAAGGGAATGGTATCGCCGGTGCGGCCATGCATGAAATGCGGAAACGCACCGTGATAACAGGTGGCACTGTTCAACAGCTGCAAGGATCTCGCGAGTCGCTCCACGGCGGCAGTGCGGGAAATCCAGCCGCGTTCCGTGGCCACGATGATGGCCATGACGCCGAAGCCAGAGCCACCGATGGCCACGAGATCGTTATCCGGCACGCCGGATCGCGCGATCCGGTCGCGAGCCAAGCCGCTGTGGGGATGCGCGGCTTCCCAAAAGAAACGAAAGGTTTGTCGCTGCACCGCCTCAAGTAGTTCATCGTCCGGCAGGCCGGCCAACTTGCTCGGACTGAAGCCGCTCGAGCGGGTCGCGCGATCCCGTGGCAATCGGGTGCGGGAGGCCGGCTTGGAGTTCGCCATCGGTTCCTTAGGAGTTTTCGACAAGATGCAACGTACGCCCGAAAGATCCGTCACGGTCGGCCGCGCGTCCGATATAAATGATGCCGGTGCGCTTCAAGTCGCTGCCGAGTACGTCCAAGACGCGAATGCGGGTGTGCTCGTCCAGCGCGTCCAGTGCCGCATCGATCATCATCCAGGGGGGTGCGTGGAGCAGCGCGCGCGCGAACACCACGCGATGCCGCTCATCCTCGTTCAATTCTCGATCCCAGCGTCGGGTCATATCCAGCAACGGCACCAGGTGGACGAGCGCAAGCCGTTCCAGCGCAGCTTTGCAGGACGCGGCGCCGAAGTCCGCGACGTCGAGCGGGTAGGCGAGTACGTCGCGTAGGGTTCCCGGCGGTAGATAAGGGGTGCGCGGCACGTAGAGAATCGCTTCGCTCGCGGGGCGCGTGATTCGTCCGGATCCCCAAGGCCAAACTCCGGCAAGCGCGCGGAATAAAAGCGTCTTGTCCGTGCCCGTCTCGGCGACGATGAGAACCCGGTCTCCCGCGCGCACTTCGACGTGAGTTTCCGCGAGCTTGGACCGCCTCCCCGGTGTCGTCATGTGGAGATCGTCGATCGTGAGCAGCGCCGGTGCGCCAGCCGCAACGACGATGCGGCTTTCCGTCTCGTGGAGCACGTCGGCGGCTACCAGCGCAAGGCGAAAGCTGGCCACCCGCAACAAAGTCGCCCGCCAATCGGCGATGGCGCTGAAATTATCGACGAACCAGCGCAGCGAGGACTGTACTTGAATGAATGCACCGGCGGCCTTCATCAGACCGCCATAGGAGATGTTGCCCTCGAAATATAGCGGTGCGGCGACCAAGATGGGCGCCACCAAGGTGAACCAGCCATAGCCTGCGGTGATCCAGGTCAAATTGGTCAAACCGGTGACGAGGCGTCGCATTGCGGCAACGACCGACGCGAAGTCCATTTGCAAGCGTCGCTTCTCGTCCGCTTCACCTGCCGCCAACGAGATTGCATCGAGGTGCTCGTTGACACGCACCAAAGAAAAGCGAAGGTCCGCTTCGCGCGCGTAGCGGGCTGCGTTGCGCTCCACCAGGTTGCGTCCCACCCAGTAGCTCAAGAGCGACGCGGATCCGGAATACAGAAGGGCGGCCCAAACCATATAACCGGGAACCACGAAATTGCGGCCGTCGATGTGGAAAATGAAATCGCTGGTGGTGGCCCACAGTACATCGATGAACGTCACCAATAGAATCGACGCCTGCAGCAAGCCGATACCGAGATCCGCCGATAACTCGGCGAGGTGCCGGGCATCTTCGTGCATACGCTGATCGGGGTTGATTCCAATCGCCCCGGCATTGGCCAGCCTAAAGGCCCGCCCGGGAAGCATCCATTTTTCGATCAAGTCGTGCACCACGCCTTGCCGCAGCTTGAGGGTCAGCATCTGGGTAAGCCACGTCTGGCCAACGTTCAGAACCAGCAATGCGCCGGCAATGATGCAAAACACCCCGAGCTGGGTCATGAATTGCGAGAAATCACGGTGCGCCAATGCGTCGTAAAAAGGTTGATTCCAGCTGTTGAGCCTGATCTGACCGTAGGCGGTGACGACGATGACGACGAACAACGCCACCGTCAGCACGAGCAATGCGCGCCGCGCCGGCGACACCCATAAGGCATGTCCCACCGTGGCCAGCTGCGGCAACAGGCCGGACTCGGCGTCGTCCGGCCGTTCTAGTATCATACGCCTGCTTCTCGGGGAGAAAACGAGACGGCCATTATCCGGCAGGTAATGGAAAAAGCGAGGTACGTCCGCGGTGAACCGAATCGATGTCTTGCTCGACAGGATGTCGTTGGCGGAAAAGCTCGGTCAACTCACCATGACCGCCTCGAGTTCTGCCGTGACGGGACCGGTCATTGCGGGCGATTCGACTCAAGCCATCAAAGACGGCACCATCGGCAACTTACTCAACCTCGTGGGCGCAGATCAGGTCAGGGACCTGCAACGACTCGCCGTCGAGGAGTCGCGGCTCGGGATTCCCCTGCTGATCGGCTTCGACGTCATTCACGGTCATCGAACGGTGTTTCCGATTCCCCTCGGCGAAGCCGCGCTGTTCGATCCTGCGTCGTGGACGTCGACCGCGCAGGAAGCGGCCCGCGAAGCCGCCGCCGATGGGCTGGCGATGACGTTTGCGCCGATGCTTGACGTGGCGCGCGATCCTCGTTGGGGGCGGAGCGCCGAGGGTCCCGGCGAGGACCCGTGGCTGGCGACCCGCATCGCCGAAGCCAAGGTGCGCGGCTATCAAGGCGCGGAGTTGAGGTCGCCGCACGCGCTCGCTGCCGTCGCCAAGCATTTTTGCGCTTATGGAGCGGTGACGGCCGGCCGCGAATATGCTTCGGTCGATATTTCCGAACGTACCTTGCACGAAGTGTACTTACCCGCATTCGCCGCGGCCGTGAAGGCGGGTGTTGCGGCGATCATGCCGGCCTTCACGGATCTTGCGGGCATACCGATGACGGCACACGTCCCGTTGCTGCGGGGCTGGCTACGGGGCACGCTCGGCTTCGAGGGAGTCATCGTCAGCGATTACAACGCCATTGCAGAACTCGTCCATCATGGCGTGGCGGCGGATATTGCGCAGGCCGCCACTCTCGCGCTCCATGCCGGGGTAGACATCGACATGATGGCGGATGCCTATCGGCGCGGATTACCGGCAGCCCTGGCGCGCGGCGCCGTGACCATGGGACAGATCGATGCAGCCGTGCGGCGCGTCCTGACCCTGAAAGAACGCTTGGGACTATTCGACGATCCCTATGCTCGAGGAGCCACCGCGGAATCCCCCGGTACGCTCGCGAACCGCCGCCGGCTTGCGCGCGACGTCGGCTCGCGGGCCATCGTGATGTTGAAAAACTCGAACGCCACCTTGCCGTTGTCGAAGATCGCTCTGCGGCTGGCCGTACTGGGCCCTTTGGCGGATGTTTCCGCCGACATGCGCGGCCCTTGGTCGGGGGCCGCCGGGCCTGACGGCCACGTCACGCCCGTCGAGGGCTTGCGCGCTGCCTTGTCGCACGAGCGAATCGCGTACGCCGCCGGCGTCGATATCGATGGCGAGGAGACCTCGGGCATCGCTGCGGCGCTTGACCTCTGCCGCGGCGTCGACGCAATCGTTCTGTGCGTCGGCGAGGCCGCAGCGATGAGCGGCGAGGCCGCCAGTCGCGCGCACCTGGGGCTTCCCGGTCAACAAGGTGCATTGGCTCGCGCGGTGTGCGAGCGGGCCCGATCTTTACGGCTGCCCGTGGTCGTCGTGTTGTTCTCCGGGCGTCCGCTCGTCGTACCGTGGTTGGTGGAACGGGCGGATGCCGTGCTGGCCGCCTGGTTTCTCGGCAGCGAAGCCGGCAACGCCATCGCTGACGTGCTCCTAGGTCACGTCAGCCCCAGTGGACGCACGCCGGTGACCTGGCCGCGCGCCCTGGGTCAAATCCCGATATATTTCGGTGAGCGCCCATCGGGCCGTCCCGCCGATCCGAACGACCACTTCACGAGTAAATATCTCGACGCCCCGAACGAGCCGCTATTTCCCTTCGGCTTCGGGTTGACCTACGGTCAATTCAATCTGTCGAATCTTCGAGTGCCGCATGGCCGCGTGACGCGCAACGATACGTTGGTGGTGCGGGTCGATGTCACCAACCAAGGCGACCGTGCCGCGCAGGAGACGGTATTTCTCTTTATTCACGACAAGCTGGCCAGCGTCGTGCGCCCTGTGCTGGAATTGAAAGGCTTCGCAAAAATCACGCTCGAGCCGGGCGCCGGCGGCACCGTCACCCTATTTTTGGCCGCAGCCGACCTGGGGTTTTTGAATTCTCATCTCAAGCCCGTGCTCGACACCGGCGAGGTGGAAATACTGGTGGGCCCGTGTGCGGACCGGCGACGATTACTGGCCGCGACCATCGTACTGAGTTAGGTTCCCACGCCCTTCTAACCGTCTGCGACAGATTTAATTGCCGGCGGTGCGCTTGCTCAAATTGCATGCCCACAGGAAATTGGTTTCCGCTCGCGTACCCGGCACGATCGCATTCCAGGGCGCCGTCTTGATGTCTGCTTCTTCGGTTTCTTCGCTGCCCTGAATGTTGTTTGCAGAGTAATAGACCAAGATCAGGGCACGCTCTTGTTCCTTGGCGCAATCGTACTGAGCTTTCTCGACCAGACTAAGATAAGGACCGTTGGTACCTTGTTGGGGTTCCGCGTATTCCTCGCGCAACCACATCACCACCGTTTTCCCCGAGCGCTTCATCTGATGGCTGGTACTGTATGCCGCCCACGATCCATCGCTGGCCACCGCACGAAATTCCCATCCACCACTCGACATAGGATTGAGCGTGCGCGCCCAACCCATCGGGTCCGCCTTGCGCGCCGCTCTATCTCGTTCGAGTTGCTGCGCGCGCAATTGCTGGTCCGCCAGCGACTGGGCACGTTGCGCGTTCCAGAGTTGTTGCTGCTCGGGTGTCTGCGCGGCGCATTCGGCGTACACCAAAGCGCCGCCCCCAATCAACATCGTCGTCGCCATCAATCGCAGAAATGTCCGCATCTGCGGATCATAGCAACAGTTAACCCCGATTAGCGGCACCCCGCGTACCCGACAGCGTCTCCGAATCCTCTTCTACGTCGAGACCGTCGCTGTACAGGGTGTCTTTTTCGTCGTCCAGATGTAGTTCGGCGTCGGGCTTACGCGCTTTCTTGAAGTCTGCGTGGTCAACCGAGTCTTTTTGGTCGGAGCCCTCCAAGTTCGCGCCATGCAACTCGGTATCGTTGGAATTCGTCATAGATCGCCCCTTTCAAGATGTAACACCCTTAAGAGGATAGGCGTCATCGGGGCGGTGCAACACCGGTCCGACGGACCGCGCTAGGTAGGCATCCGCCGACAGCGAAGTCCTCACCATCTGTCGGTACCGCCACGATCCTGCGATACCGCCACGGGCCTTCGGTAACCGTGCCGGGGCTAGCTACGAAGACACACCAATCGCGCGGCTTCGCGGGCACTCGATTGGTCGATGCCCAACCGTGCATCGTGACGTAACATCGCGGCGGCTTCGCTAGACACGGCATAGACCAACAAGCATAGGCCGCCGCCGACGATGAATAGCGGGAGCAGGATGAACCACGCCGCAGCGCAGCCAAGAAAAAAAACAATGGATTTCATCGACATCGTCGTCACTCCTTGTATGCCAATCCGCGTGCGCCAACCTGTCGGTCGTGATGCGACCAGATATTAGTTTTGTAGGAAAAAGATTACAGCGAAGCAAATCTCAGTTCAATATTTAACGTAATGAGGAGAGAGAAAGAGCCGTTATTATGTCAAATCACAGCCAGCGTGCTTTCTTGAATTGAATGAAAAGGTAAAGATCGACGAGCGTCATGACCGCCATCGAGAGGGGATAGCCGTAGTGCCACTTCAACTCCGGCATGTGCTCGAAGTTCATCCCATAGATGCCGGCGATCATCGTCGGCACCGCCAATAGCGCGGCGTAAGCCGCCAGACGCTTCATGGTTTCGCTTTCCCGCAGCGTCACCATGGATAAGTTCACCGAAATGGCCGTGGCAACGGTGTCGCGAATGGAGTCGCCCGTTTGGTTGAGTCGTTGTAGATGATCGTAAATGTCGCGAAAGTACACGCTGATGCCGGCGCACAACATCGGTACCCGTGCCCCCGACAGATTCGAGACCCCTTCGAGAAGCGGCGACACGGCGTGTTTCATCACCATGAGACGCTGCTTGAGGGCGTATAACGCCTTGACGTTGAGTTGCGAGTCGCCGCCGGGTTCGAACAACCTGCGTTCGATGCCGTCGAGTTCGTCTTCGAGCGCATCGAGTATCGGAAAATATCGATCGACCACGGCATCGATGAGCGCATACAAAACATACCCCGGCCCGTGACGCAATAATTCCGGTTCGCGTTCGCAGCGAGCTTGCACTTCTTGAAAGCCTTTTTCCGTCCTACTCAGCACCGATACCACGTAGTTGTGGCCGGCGAACACCGCAAGCTCGCCCACGTTGACGTCCTCTGGACCCGGTTCCACGACGTGAAGCACGGTAAACAAAGCATCCCCGTACTCTTCTATCTTCGGGCGCTGGTGGCCCATGCGGGCATCTTCGACGGCCAGTGGGTGTAAACCGAATGCCGCCTGCAGTGCCTCGAGCGTTTCATCCGCCGTTTCGTGGAGCGTCACCCAGACAAAACAGTTTGGACGGGCAAGATAAGCGGCAATCTCGGCAAGCCCGATGTCCGCGAGCTTGTTGCCGTCTTGATAGGCGTTGCAACTGACGACCACGTTCATTCCTCGACGATTCGGCTGTGCCGCAGCGTGTCGGGCATCGCCCATGCCACCGAGAAACTGATCGCGGAGACGATGGATACGTAGACATAGAAACCGCGTTCCGCGCCGATCGACTTGAACCACAGAGCAACATACTCGGCGGTGCCCCCGAACATGGCGTTGGCAAGCGCGTACGGCAGGGCCACGCCGAGCGAACGCAACCCGGCGGGGAACAGCTCCGCTTTCACGACGGCGCTGATCGACGTATACGCCGATTCGAGCAGAACGGCAGCGACTATCAACAAAAAGGCGACCCCCAGGGAACGTGTCGCCGCCACTGCGGACAAGACGGGCAACGTGACCAAGGCTCCTCCACCAAAAGCGATCAGCAGCATGGGCTTCCTGCCGATTCTGTCGGAGAGCCACCCGCACAAGGGCTGCGCCGCCATGAAAGCGATGAGGGTCGCGGCGCTCAATTCGGTGGCGTGATCCTTGGAAAATCCTGCGGTGTTCGTCAAAAATTTCTGCATGTAAGTCGTGTACACGTAGAACATCATGGAACCACCCGCCGTCAATCCCAAAATGGTGAGTGTCTCGCGTGGGAATCGACGGATGAGCAGCCGCGTGCTGCCGCGTTCGGCCGACGGCAGTCGGTCACCGACGAAGGCTCGGGATTCCGGCATGCGCCTACGCAGCCAATACGCGACGACGGCGAGGACGGCGCCGAATAAAAAGGGAACCCTCCAGCCCCACGCCGCCATGGCGGCCGGCGGTAGACCATGTTGCAACACGATGACGAGCGCCAAAGCCACCAATTGGCCGGCGATGAGCGTGACATAGTTGAAACTCGACCAGAAGCCGCGATGTGATCGACCGGCCATTTCGCTCATGTATGTGGCGCTAGCGCCGTATTCGCCGCCGAGCGAAACGCCTTGAAAGATCCGCGCCAACAATAGGGTCAGCGGAGCGGCCGCCCCGATGCGTGCGGCCCCCGGCGTGACGGCGATCACCAACGAACCGAAGCACATCATCGCAACCGACAGCGTGAGCGCTGCTTTGCGCCCGGCGCGATCGGCATAGCGACCCATGATCCAGGCCCCCACGGGTCGCGCGAAAAAACCCACGGCGAACACGGCCGCCGTCTGCAGCAATTGAGCGGTCTGATTACCCTTGGGAAAGAACACCGGCGCAAAGTAAATGGTGGTGGCGGAATACGCATACCAGTCGTACCACTCCACCAGGTTTCCCGCCGAGCCGGCGAGCAGAGAGCTCAAACGGGTCAGCGGTGGGGTGTGCTGCGTGGCTGCCATGCTCATGGCGGTGCGATCGGCGGCAGCAAGACCGCCAAGCGAGTCGGCACCGCGGCACGCATCGCAGCAAACGCGACGACGTGTTCCAAGATGTGCTGCACGTAGCCGCGAGTCTCGGTGTACGGAATGTTTTCGATCCACACATCGGCATCGGTCGTCCTCGAAGGCAGCCAGCGCGCTACGGACATCGGCCCTGCGTTGTAGGCTGCGAGGCTTTGATCGAGTTGCCCCTTGTAGCGATCCAATAGTTCACGCAAGTAAAAAGTGCCCAGTGGAACGGCGACCTGCGGGTCGAACAATTCGTCGCGGCCCGGCACCGGCAGATTCCAACGCCGAGCCACCGCGACGGCGGTCGCCGGCAGCATCTGCATCAGGCCGCGCGCATCCGCGCGCGAGATTGCGTCCTGGCGATATAGACTTTCCTGGCGCATGACACCGTATATCCAATCGACCGGGACGTTGGCCTGTTTGCCGGCATCGGCGACGATGGCGGGATACGGACGCGGGTAGCGCAGCGGTACGTCGTCCCAGTCGGCCGCTTGAGCGAGCGTGGTAATGGTCTGGGCAAACCACCCCCATCGCGAAGCGAGCTGAGCGGCCTGTATTTTGACGGCCGGTTTTGCCGTACCCAGCGCGGCGGTCCATTCCGCTGCGGCATCGTCGGCGAAGTTGCAATCGAACAAGGCGTGTGCGCGCGTCAAGCCGGGTTCGGCGGCCAGTGCCGTCTGTTCCCCGGGATCCTCCGGCGAGACGTGTATGTTCAAGTTGTACGGTAGGTTCAATCGATCGGCCGCGAGGTATCCATAGTAATCGCGCAGGCCGGCAATCTGCGCATAGGCCGGCGCCGCCGCGCCAGCCCCCGACACGGCTTCCAGCGTCCGCGCACGCCAGTAGCGCCAGCGCGGCTGAACGGACAGGGTGGGCGACATGCGATCGATCCAGCCGGCCGCTTTCGCATAGTCGCCCGCCCACAGCGCCGACCGGACGCGCCACTCCTGCACCTGTGTATCGCTCGGGTCTTCGGGCAGTTCGGCGAAAGCAGCGACGGCGCCCGGCGTCCGGCTGTATGCCGCGCCCAACGCGGCAGAACGTTGTAGGCGAGTGCGCAGCGCCGGCGTCATGTCTTGCCGCTGCAGCAACTGCGGCAGCAGCGCGGTGGCGGCGTTGACATCGTTGAAGCTGAGCTTGTTGAATCCGGCCACCAACGCGTCCGGCTCGACGGGGGCGGCAGGATCGATGGCAAGAGCCGTGAGTGCGGCCTTCGGTGCTTCCAGCAATTGCAGCCATTGCGCCAGCGGCGCCGAGGCCGGATCCAGGGGAATGTCTTTGATGAAATCGCGTGCCACTCGGACGTTATCGGCCGCCAGCGCCGCGCGCGTCCGCTTGTCCGCCAGCTCGGCAGTGAGTAGCCCTTGCATGCGCAGCCACCCATACACGACGTTGCATTCGTCCGGCTGTTTTTGCACCGTCCCCCAACGGTCGAGCGCATCTCGTGCGAGCCCCGCCAGGTCTCCCGTGGCCAGCCTACCAGCCAAACGATCGCATATCAGAACCGGATCCACCGCGTCGGTCGAACGGGGCAAAAACCAGTCCCAGCGTTGGCGTTGCGCGAGGCTTGCCAGCCAATCGTGCCGCAAGGCACGGCCGACCGGCTGTCCCATCAGTGGTTTTAAAAAATCATCGATGGTGTTGTCGAGGGGCTCGCCGGCACCGACCACCAGGTCGCGGCGGAGCCGCGCCGCCGTCAAATAATCATGAATGACGTAGGCTTGAAGCGCGGGCGAATCCGGTAGGTCGGCGAGCTGAAGGTGCACCCGCTGCATGGCTACGACGAATTCCTGGACCACCGAGCTTTGTGCTTGGGCCACCGAGTTCTGAACCGGTGGCAACTCGGCAGCGCGTACCGCGAGCGCCCCCATCAAGAACCCGAAGACAACCCCGCGTATGCGTCTTCTCATGTCGTCATGATAAACGCTCCGCGAGCGGGCGTCGCGGCGACGCCCGTCGCAGCCGGCTACTGCTGTCGTGCTAGCCGGGTCGCTTTCGCAGCTGCTTTCGCCGCGTCGTAATCGGCGTCGGCATGTGTTGTGCAAGCCGGTTGCTGGTCAGCCGGCAACGTGAGACATTTTTCCGTGGCGATCGTGTGGTCGCCATCAGCTTTGGCCATGGCGACATCGTAAGTGGCCGTCACTTTCGCGTCTTTGACGCCACGAGAATCGGCACCCATGGTTTTCGCGGCGCTTTTGACGTCCTTGGCGGCCTCCATCCGCGCGTCGGCGACTTCTTGCTCGGCTTTATGTTGCGCGGCTTCTATATCTTCGTTCGACGCGTGCGGCGGCTTGGGCTGTTGCTGACAGCCGGCCACCATTACCCAACCGACCGCGCCTGCCAATGCAAGTGCGGGTAATCGCCTGCCGAGTAACGCGAACCGCATTCTATGAACCCACCGGTGCGATTTCCGCAAACTTCATCTCTTCCGTCGTGCCGAGACGCGACCAATCACAGCGCAGCGTATACCCGTCGCTGGCGTACACCTCTTTCCAACCTTCGCTGCCCGCCATAGTAGTACCTTCCCGAGAGGCGCTTTGGCTCGCGCCACCGTGCCGGGCCAGGAAGTCTCTTACCCGGTCTTGGTTGTCGGACGAAGATCCCGCATGCGGATCATTGGCTGTACTCATTGACATGGATGAACCCTCCCGCGAAGTTATTCGCTTCACATTAACGAGCCGCCGGCTGGTTGAAAATTCTAGCCGCACCGCGTCCCACGTCAGCCGATTCCTACGTTGCTAACGCGCTAGGGTGGACGCCAGTTTATCGGCCAAGGCAGCGACCACCTGACTGTAGGCCTCGGCGATCGAAGCGTAGCCGGCGCCGTCGATGGGCGCGGTGAAGGTGCCGATACCGATCTGATCCTGGTGCGCGGCCGCGTCGACGATCCGCCACTGCGCGTCGAGGGTTACGCGACCGCCGCGCTGGGCGGTCATTTTGACGATGGCTACTTTTAGCAAGACCGGTGCCAGGAGCGGCTGATCGAAGGCGTGATCGCCGACCAGAATATCGGGCCGCTTCAGTTGAATGTCGAGCCCCAGGGTCTGGGCAAGCTGTACCGAGAATGGCACCAGCCAACGTTCATGGTCGAGTACCAGAATGCCGAGGTCGGAGGTGTTGACGACCATTTCGGCGCGGTCGACCGCTGCGGGCACGCTGACGTCCAAGAGCGCATGGACGATAGGCGTCGTGGGTACTGGATTGGCGCCGGCGGGTTGCACAACGGACGCGGTATTCAACGTATAGAAATGGTCCGGCTGACTGGCACAGCCGCCAACGAACAGAGCCGCCCAGACCGTCATCCAAACAATGAAGTATTTCAATGTGCGTCTTCCGGCTTGCCGCGAATGAGCGACTCAGGGTGGCGTTCCAGGTAATCAACCAAGGCGCTCGCGGACTTGGCCGCGCGCGACAACTGCAACAGCGTCGCTCGAAGATCGGTTTGCAACGGGGCGTCCTGCGCGAGCAGATCCTTGGCATTCTTCATGGCGCCTTGCGCTTCCTGCAACGTGGCGGTCACTTCGGGAGCCAGCGTGCCGTCGACTTGCTGGATCAATCGATCGGCGTTCTTCAGCGTGTCGTCGAGTGTCGCCATTGTCACGATCAAGCGAGCGGATATCTGGTCGAACGGTACCTTGTCGAGTTTTTTGGCGATGCTGCCGATGGAATCCTGAATTTCGTCCAGGGCACCGGAGGTGGTCGGAAATATCGCCGGCTGCGCATCCCAGCCAACATGATCGGGCGGCACCTCGTTATGAAAATCCATCGCGACGTATTTTTGGCCAGTGAGCAGACTTCCGGTTTTGATCTCCGCCCGCATGCCATGGGCCACCAGACTGTCCACCAGGGCACGGCTGGCGGATTCCGAATTGTCATCGACCGGCGCAGGCGCATTGCGGCGCGAACGGCCGCGGATCCGCTGCGGGAAAATATCGACTTCGACGGGAAAACTCAACGTTCCTTTGCTGCGCTCGTATTCCACGGAGAGACTCTTGACCTCACCGATGGTGATGCCGCGCAAATCCACGGGCGCACCCACCGACAAGCCGCGCAACGAACCACCGAAATACATGATGAAGGTGCGTACTTCCGTATCGGTCTGGCGCATCGCCCGCTCACGGTCCGTGAACAGCATGAACCCGGTGTCGGCCGGCACGGCAGTCGACGACGCGTTGGCGGACACGCCTTGAAAGGCGATACCCCCCTCCAAGATCGAGCTGAGCGATTCGGTGCGCAGTTTGACGCCGTCGGCATCGACCGACATGTCGATACCGCTGGCCTGCCAGAATCGCGTCGCCGGGGTTACGAAGGCGTCATACGGCTTGTCGACGAAAATCTTGATCGTGACGCTGGCACCGCCCGGATCGAGTGCGTAGGCCACCACCTGACCTGCCACGATATGGCGATAAAAGACGCTGGAACCCACGTCCAACGACCCTATGTCATCGGCGTGCAGAACGAACTCGCGACCAGGCAGATCGGAAGTCACGATCGGCGGTATCTCGAGCCCATCGAAATTGCGCTTGTCGACGCTCGACTTGCCCACATCGAGACTGATGTAGGAACCCGACACCAAGGTCCCGAGCCCGGACACACCGCCGCTGGTGACCCGCGGGCGGACCACCCAGAACCGACTGTCCTCGACGAGATATTCGCTGGCGTCGCGATGGATGCGGGCCGTCACGATGACTTTCTTGCGATCCTTGGAGACGTGAATATTCGTCACGTCGCCGATGTCGACGTCCTTGTAGCGAATCTTGGTCTTGTTGGCTTCCAGACCGTCCGCATCCGCAAAACTGATGTCGATGAGCGGACCTTCGGCGATTTTTTGCTGAATGACCACAAACGCGCCGACGATGACCACCAATGCGGGCAGGATCCACACCAAGGGCAGGCGGCTGCGGCGCGGCGCATCCGGTATGGCTTCGGGCAGATCGTCCGGCGTCGGTCGGTTGTCAGCCATCGTGTCCGTTGTCCCAGAGAAGGCGTTCGTAGAAAGATTGGGCGGCGAG
>CAZZXZ010000016.1:0-5605 GCA_964658135.1 uncultured Acetobacteraceae bacterium
CAAACGTCGGCGCAGCGGTCTTCGGCATGTCGGCAGCCATGGCTCCGGCGGCGAGGCCCAAGGTCAGCAAGGCAGAGGCAATTACGGTTCCAGTCTTATTCATAGGGTCTCCAAACGGTGGGTAACTTCGGCGCGGGCAAGAATACGCTGGATCTCTTGCAATCAGCCGACATGAAGATCATTTCACAAACACGCCGCGATGTTGCTCGCGCGCGTCAGATAAATCACGGCAAGCGGTCGACGGTGACGCCCTCCAGCCGACGCGTTTTCGACATGACGTGCCACGCCAGGTAGGCCACGATCACCAGATTGGCAATCACTACCGCCGCTTTACCGATATTCGGTTTCTGCAGAAATTCCCACACTTCCAGGGGAATCAAGGACGCCGTGATGATGGTCGTCAGCCATTCGGCCCAGCGTTTCTGCATCCACAAACCGACGCCCTCGACGGCGAAGACCGCCGCATAGGTCAGGGTGACGAAACGTAGCGCATGTATTTTCGTTTCGCTCAAACCACTAAACCAGACCAACAACTGCGTCACCCATTCGTGCTCGAGTCCGGCCGGCCGCGCCTGCACCCAGGTCACCAGCTTGGTGGACAACGACTTGTCGTGCAGGTGCAGTTCGCCATAGGCGGCGAGCAAGAGCAGCAGCATTTTGATGAATTTGTATAGCGCAATCGTGCGCAGCATCCCGAAGCGCGGCTCAGGCGCCTCCCCGGTGTGAGCGTCCATCTAACCCTGACCCGCGGGCGGCTGAAATTCGAGCGTGGCATCGAGCAAGGCCGGAATGTCGAAAACCGTGCGCTCGTTGTCCACCAACAGCGGGGCGACGCCCGCCGCCGCCACCAGCGCGGCCGGCACCTGGATGCGATCGCGCTCGCGCGTAACGGTCCAGGTCTCCAGACGCTTGTCCTGGAACGCCAGGTTGAGCGCACCCCAGCGTAACAGCGCCGCTCGTGCCAGGGGCGTGTCGCCACCCCACTGACGCTGCGCCAGCGTCAACGCCGAACCGGCGGCGATCTCCTCGTGCGGCAGCGTCATCAGATCTTGTATGTACTTCACCATTTCATCCGGCGGAACGGCAAGATGCAAATACAGACTGGCCGAATCGCTCATGACCGCTATTTTAGGTCGGATTCTCCAGGCTGAACATGGCATTGTCGTCATCGTAGGCAAACGCCTCCGCGTAGCGGGCCCAGCGCACGACGGCTCGAAGCGTCTGATCGGCGGCTTCTTCGCTCATGAAATCTTCCAGTTCGTCGATAAATCGGCTCTTCCGCGCCGAATGCGACGCCCGCTCGTCCAAAACGCGGCGTATGTGGGCCGCCAGCGGTACGTACGATAACAGGTGCCTGAGGAAAATCCGTTTACGCTCGTCCACGGCGGCATGGGCGAACGCCAAGCCTTCGTCCGCCAGCTTCAAGTCGCCGCCCTCGAGTTCGGCAAAGCGCAGCATCTGCAAGGTTTCCGCGACGGGAAACAGCTCGTCGATCTCCATCTGCAGATCCGACGCGATGTCGGGCAAATCGGCTTTGCCGTTGAAGGGTGTGGCGGCCACCGCCTCCATGAGTCCGGCAAGTAGATTCGTCGATACTTGCGGCAGGATGCTGCCGATGCCGAGCCCTGGGAATCGCTCCTGGCGGGCGCCACCGGCGCCGGTCTTGGGGCGCGACGTCATCTCCACGTAAATGTTTTCCACGAGTTCGCGAAAACTTGGATCGAGACGATTTCGAGGTTGGGTCAATGGGACTTTGATTTCGCTCAAGATTCGTCCCGGATTACTGCCGAAAACCAGGATACGGTCGCACATCAGCACCGCCTCCTCGATGTTGTGCGTGACCAGAATCACGCCCTTGATGGGCATGCGCCCCTCGCCCCACAAATCGAGGAAATCGGTGCGCAAAGTCTCGGCCGTCAACACGTCGAGCGCGGAAAAAGGTTCATCCATGAGCAGGATATTCGGATGCACCACCAAGGCCCGCGCGAAGCCCACCCGCTGGCGCATGCCCCCCGACAACTCGCGCGGATAAGCCGATTCGAAACCGTCCAACCCGATCAGATCGATGGCGGCCAACGAGCGTGTGCGGATCTCCGCCCGCGGCATGCGCTGCGCCTCGAGACCCAAGGCGACGTTCTCGAACACGGTCAGCCATGGAAACAGAGCGAAGCTCTGAAACACCATGGCGATACCCGCCGCCGGCCCAGCAATCGGCTGGCCGAGGTAGCTGACGCGTCCCGATGTCGGCTCGGACAGTCCGGCGATCAAACGCAGCAGCGTCGACTTACCCGAACCGGACCGGCCCAATAAGCCGACGATCTGCCCTTCGTAGATGTCCAAGTTCATGCCGTCGAGCACCAATAGCTCGGCCCCGTCCGGTTTGGGAAAGGCTTTGCGAACGTCGGTGCACTGCACTATAGCGGGAATATTCATACCGGAAGTCCGTCAAGTAAGCCGATACTTGCGTTCGGCGTAGTAGTAGAAGGGCCGCCAAAAGACCCGGTTGATGACCACCACGAACAGACTCATGGTGCCGATGCCCAAGACAATCTGATGAAAATCACCCGAGGTGGTGGCCTCGGCGATGTACGAACCGAGACCGCGTGCCCGTACCTGAGTATCGCCCCAGGTGGCGAGCTCAGCCACGACGGCCGCGTTCCACGAGCCGCCCGATGCGGTGATGGCGCCGGTGACGTAGAACGGCAGCACCGCGGGCAACGCGACCTTACGCCACCACAGCCACCCAGTGACCCGGAAATTGGCCGCTACGTAGCGCATCTCGGCGGGAATCGCCGAGGCGCCGGCAATGACGTTGAAAAGAATGTACCACTGGGTTCCCAGAATCATCAGCGGGCTGAGATAGATGTTCGGATTGAGTTTCCACGTGACGATTCCGAACACCACGATCGGAAACAGCAGATTGGCCGGAAAAGCGGCCATGAACTGGGCGACGGGTTGAACGAATTGCGCCACCTTCGGCCGCATGCCAACCCAGACGCCGATCGGCACCCACACGAGGCTCGCAAGCCCGATCAAGATGAACACCCGCAGCATCGTGAGAGCCGCCAAACCGCTCACCTGCAAGGCCTCGTGCAGAGACGTATTGCGGATCAACACCGCGACGATGTGCCACAGGCCCAACACCACGGCGAGCACCACCAGAGAAACCCATAAAAGATCCAGGCTGCGTCGCTTGGGTCGGCTGACCGGATCGACCGGCGGCGCGTCGGTGCGCGTCACCGCGCGGCTGGTCCACAGCACCGCGGAATGGAAAAATACCGTCGCCGCGTGAATCAGTCGCGAGCGGCGCATCATGGTCAGCGCCCACGAGTCCGGCACGCGCACCCCCGGCTCCTGCTCGACGCGAAACCGATCCACCCAGGCGACGAGCGGCCGGAACAACACCTGGTCCAGCAACAGAATCACCACGAACATGGTGAAAATCGCCCAACTGATCGCCGTGAGATTCTTCTGCGCGATGGCGAGCGCGATATACGAGCCGACGCCGGGCAGCGCGAACGTGGTGTGGCCGACCAGCACCGCTTCCGATGCCACCACGAAGAACCAACCGCCCGACATGGACAACATCATGTTCCAAATGAGCGCCGGCAAACCAAACGGCACCTCGAGCTGCCAGAAACGCATCCACGGCGACAGTCGGAACGATTCGGCGGCCTCGATGAGTTCGGTGGGTATGGTCCGCAGCGACTGGTAGAAGCTGAACGCCATGTTCCAGGCTTGGCTGGTGAATATGACAAAAATGGAGGCGAATTCCGCACCCAGCACGCGGCCGGGAGCCAACGACAAGAAAAATACCACCGTGATCGACAAGAAACCGTAGATCGGGATGGATTGCAGAATATCGAGTATGGGCACCAACAACTTCCCGGCGCGCTCGCTCTTCGCGGCCCACGTGGCGTAGGTCAGGGTGAATACCAACGACAGCGCGAGGCCGGCCAACATGCGAAAAGTGGTGCGCGCCGCATATTCCGGCAAGTGAACGGGATCGAGCGAGATCGGGGTCGAGGTCAGTTGCGACAGCGGCGCGAAAAGCCCCCGCGAGGTTTCACCCAGGAACGCGACCAAGCCGATGACGACGATGAAGGCCAGTACGTCCCAACGCGTCGCCAGCTCGCGTAGGAAAACAAAAGGTTCGAATCGTTTCATCCGCGCATTCTCGCAGGACAGGCGACAAACTAGCTAGTAGGGTACGGGTTGCGCGGACACACGGCCGCCTTTTTGTAGAGTAGATTGGAAAAAAAAACGATGAATACGCTTGCATCCTTCACAATGCCGCGCGATCGGACGCGCTTCGAAATTTTAGGCGCGATCAGCCTCGCGCATTTCCTGAACGATATGATGCAGGCGCTGATCGTCGCCATTTATCCGCTGTTGAAGGGCGAGTTCGGTTTGAGTTTCGTGCAGATCGGCGTGATCACGCTGACCTATCAAATCTGCGCCTCGGTGCTGCAACCGCTCATCGGGGTCTACACGGACAAACATCCGAAACCGTATTCCTTGAGCCTCGGCATGGGCTTCACGCTCGTGGGCTTGGTGTTGCTGGCGTTGGCCCCCAACTACCCGAGCGTGCTCGCAGCCGCCGCGTTGGTCGGAACGGGATCGGCGGTTTTTCATCCGGAGTCCTCGCGCATCGCGCGTCTGGCGTCCGGCGGCCGTCACGGCCTGGCGCAATCTATTTTTCAAGTAGGCGGCAATGCCGGCAGCGCCACCGGTCCGTTGCTCGCCGCCTGGATCATCATCCCGCACGGCCAGCGCAGCGTATCGTGGTTCGCCATCGCGGCGTTGCTCGGCATGGGCGTGCTCGGCAGCGTAGGCCTCTGGTATAAGCGGCAACACCTGAGCCATGCCGCCGCACGGGTTCCGGCACCTGCGCGCAGTCCCGTCTCGGCGCGCCGGGTGGTTTGGTCGGTGGGTATTTTGCTGACGCTGATTTTCTCGAAGTACTTTTATCTCGCGAGCATCACCAGCTATTACACGTTCTACCTCATCGACAAGTTCCATCTGTCCGTCCAGGCGGCGACGATGCGTTTGTTTTTGTTCCTGCTGGCCGTGGCGCTCGGCACGCTGCTCGGCGGACCGATCGGCGATCGTATCGGACGCAAACGAGTCATCTGGTTTTCGATCCTGGGCGTCGCGCCTTTCACTTTGGCCCTGCCCTACGCGGATCTGTTGTGGACCGAGGTCTTGAGCTTCGCCATAGGACTGATCCTGGCGTCGGCTTTTTCGGCGATCCTGGTGTTCGCACAAGAACTCATGCCCGGCAAAGTGGGTGCCGTGTCCGGTCTGTTCTTCGGCTTCGCCTTCGGTATGGGTGGGATCGGTGCGGCGCTACTGGGCGGCCTGGCCGATCGCGAGGGTATCGAGTTCGTGTATCGGCTCTGTGCCTTCCTGCCGCTCCTCGGCATCATCGCTGCATTCCTGCCTAACCTCGAGCATAAGCGACCTTGACGCATTGGCTCTACTTGATGGTCGGTGAGTACGGCCTGGTCATCGTTTTTCTCAACGTGTTCGTGGATCAGATTGGATTGCCGGTTCCCGCCGTGCCGACGCTGGTGCTTGCCGGAGCGCTGGCCGCGAACGGCGC
>CAZZXZ010000016.1:5705-12628 GCA_964658135.1 uncultured Acetobacteraceae bacterium
GGTGTTGTGCCGTATCTCGCTCGAACCGGATTCCTGTGTCAGTGAAACCCAGACCCGTTTCGAACGCTGGGGCATCAACTCGTTGGTGGTCGCGAAATTCATTCCCGGCTTGTCGATCATCGCACCGCCGATGGCCGGGGCCCTGCGCATCGGCTGGCCGCGTTTTCTCAGCCTCAGCATCGCCAGCGCGATGCTTTGGGTGGGGAGCGCTCTGGTCGTCGGCATGCTCGTCAGACATCAGATCGAGGCCTTCTTGATCCACGTCGATGACTTCGGCGGCCTGGCGGCAGGCACGGTGGGCGCCGCGCTGGTCGTGTACGTGGCGTACAAATGGCTGCAGCGGTTCCGCTTCTTGAAGTCGTTGCGCATGGCGCGCATCGACGTGGGCGAACTATACGACCTGATGCAGGCGGGAGCGCAACCGCTCATCGTCGACGTGCGTACGAGTACCGCACGCTTGCTGGAGCCGCAAGGAATACCCGGCTCGCTGCATGTGCCGCTCGAGAATATTGCGCAGCACCTGAATAGCCTGCCGCGCGACCGAGAAATAATCCTTTACTGCGCCTGTCCGAGCGAAGCTTCGGCGGCACGGGTTGCCCGCGTGCTCATGAATCACGGCTTCAAGAAAGTACGTCCCTTGTACGGCGGACTCGATGCGTGGGTCGCGGCCGGTTATGCTGTAGTCGCCGTGACCGCGCCGCCCGCGGTCACAGCAAGTGTCGCCTCATGAAAGGATGTCTATGCTGAGCGAATCCCCTCTTCACCATGTGGTCATCGTCGGTGCCGGTTTCGGCGGACTGGCGGTGGCTCATCGGTTGGCCGGCGCGCCGGTGCGGATCACGATCATCGATCAACGCAACCATCATCTGTTTCAACCCCTGCTGTATCAGGTGGGAACGGCCTCGCTCGCAACCTCCGAAATCGCGTGGCCCGTTCGACACCTGGTGCGCGGCCGCAAGGAAATCACCACGTTGCTGGGGGTCGTCAGCGGCATCGATACCCCGGGGCGAAAGGTCCAGCTCGAAGACGGTGCCATCGTGCCGTTCGATACCTTGGTGCTGGCCACCGGTGCGCGACACGCCTACTTCGGTCACGACGAATGGGAGCCCTACGCTCCCGGGCTCAAGACGTTGGAGGATGCCACCTCGATTCGACGTCGAATTCTCCTGTCACTCGAGCGCGCTGAACGCGAAACCGACCCGGCACGGCGCACCGCGCTGCTGACCTTCGTGATCGTCGGCGGCGGTCCCACCGGCGTCGAACTCGCCGGCTCGATCGCCGAACTCACCCACCAGAACCTCGCGCCGGACTTCCGCCAAATCGACACGCGCACGTCGCGGGTGCTCTTGATCGAAGCCGGACCCCGTATATTGCCGAGCTTTCCGCCCGATCTTTCCGCCTACGCGCAGACAGCGCTCGAGAAACTGGGCGTGGAGATTCAACTGGGCCTGCCGGTGAGCGACTGCAACAGTCACGGCGTCACCTACGGGGATCGGCGGGTCGACGCGGATGTCATTTTATGGGCGGCCGGCGTTCGCGCCTCGCCGGCTGCGGCCTGGCTTGCCCTCGCTCCCGACAATGCGGGCCGCGTCAAAGTGGAGGCGGATCTGACCGTGCCCGGACAACCCGGCACCTTCGTGATCGGCGATACCGCGACCATCTCCGCATGGAAGGGCAAGCCTGTGCCCGGCATCGCACCCGCCGCCAAGCAACAAGGCGTCCACGTCGCTCTCACCATCAAGCGACGGCTGCAGGGGGACGCCCGGGTCCGGCCCTTCGTTTATCACCATGCCGGCAATCTTGCGACCATCGGTAAACGCTCGGCGGTCATCGACTTCGGCTGGCTCAAGATCCGCGGCTGGGCGGCTTGGTGGATCTGGGGACTCGCGCACATCTACTTCTTGATCGGCATGCGCAATCGCCTCGCGGTGGCGTTGAGTTGGCTTTGGATTTACAGCACCGGCAACCGCAGCGCGTGCCTCATCACCCAGGTCGACCATCGCCCTAAATCCACCGGCTGACCGCAACTTCGGCCGCTAGCGGTTGAGCGACCCCATCATCGTCGGATGATAGCGTTCACCGACGGCAACGCCGCGCGGGATCACGGCGTCGATGCGCTCCCGGTCGCGACGCGTCAGCGTCACGAGCGATGCACCCAAATTTTCCTCGAGACGACCGATGCGGGTGGTGCCCGGAATCGGCACGATGTCGTCGCCTTGCGCCAATAACCACGCCAGCGCCAGCTGCGAGGGCGTACAGCCCTTCTCCGTGGCCATCGCGCCAACCTGTGCCGCTAGTTCTAGATTCTGCGCGAAGTTGGCACCTTGAAAGCGCGGCGATTGGCGGCGCCAATCGTCGGCCGCCAGATCGTCTGCGGTGTTGAAGCGGCCGGCGAGGAACCCACGGCCGAGCGGACTATAGGCGACGAAGCCGATCTTGAGCTCGCGCAGCGTGGCCAGGATCGCGTCCTCCGGATCGCGGCTCCACAAAGAATATTCAGTCTGCAGGGCACTGATCGGGTGTACCCGGTGTGCACGCCGTATCGTCGCAGGCGCGGCCTCGGACAGACCGAGATAGCGAACTTTGCCCGCCTTGACGAGGTCCGCCATGGCGCCGACCGTCTCTTCTATCGGCACCGAAGGGTCCACGCGATGTTGATAGTACAGATCGATGACCTCGACACCCAGTCGTTCGAGCGACGCCTCGCAAGCGGCTCGAACGTAGGCCGGAGCGCCATTGATACTTCGGTTGGTCGTGCCGGGTTCGCGCGCAATGCCGAATTTGGTGGCCAGGCGCACACCCTCACGCCGTCCTCGCAACGCCTTACCCACGGTGCGCTCATTGACGTGCGGCCCGTACGCATCCGACGTGTCGAGAAAATTCACGCCGAGATCCAGAGCCCGGTGAATGAGTGCGATCCCTTCTGCCTCGGTGGCGCCGCTGCTCGAATAAAAATCGGACAAGCCCATGCAGCCCAGCCCCAGCTCGCTCACCTCGAGCCCTTGAGAACCCAGCAATCGTGTTTTCATAATCGCTCCAACTTGTTTTCGATTCGCCGATCCGGAATGAGCCACAGCGTGGCGACCAGCGGTAGCCGAACTCGGCCGCGAGGTAGCATACGAACGATGCAGCAACGCGGAGTGCGTACAACAGAGGGCGATACTTTACCTTTCCAGTCCCCGCCCACTGCGCTCTTCAATAGGGAATCCGCCCCTTGGGCGACGATGATGCAGTGCTGCTCAGCGAGCGTTTTCCGTTATGCTGGAGTGCGTATGCATGCGTCTTACCTAACGTTGCTGTGCCTCTTGCTGCTGGATGCCAGCGCACACGGAGCCGCTGCGGCAACCCCGGTACCCAGACCGCCGCCGGCCGACCAAAACCTCGCGCGGGACATGTTGAAGACGTTGGTCGAAATCAACACCACCCATGCGCACGGCTCGACCGTGGCAGCCAACGCCATCCAAGGGTGGCTCCTGACTGCCGGCTTCCCCGCGAGCGACGTTACTTTCGTCGCCCCGCCCGACCATCCCACCAAGGGCAACGTTATCGTGCGTTATCGTGGCAAGCATCCAGGGCACGTTACCCTGTTTCTAGGCCATCTCGACGTCGTGGAAGCCAAGCCCGAGGATTGGTCGGTGGACCCCTTCAAACTGACGCAAACAGACGATTGGTTTTACGGTCGCGGGACGATCGACATGAAGGACGGCGACGCCGCGTTGGCTGAATCGCTGATCCGTTTGAAACGCGAGCGCTTCATTCCGCAGCACGACATCATCGTCGCGTTCACCGCCGATGAGGAAGCCGGCGGCGATTCGAACGGCCCGGCGTTTCTGCTGAAAACTCATCGCGACTTGATCGATGCGGCGATGGTCATCAATCTCGACGGCGGCGGTGGCGACCTGAAGGGCGGGAAGCCGCTGTATTTCGAAATCGGTACCAGCGAGAAAACCTATCTCACGTATTCGCTGGAAACCACCAGTCCCGGCGGCCATGGCTCGCTTCCCGGTCCGGATAATGCGATCTACCGACTTGCCGACGGCCTGAGCCGCCTCGAACGCTTCAAGTTTCCGGTAATCCTCACCGTGACCACGCGCGCGAATTTTGCCGAGCTTGCCACCTTGCAGCCGGGTCCCGACAGTGCCGACTTGGCGGCGGTTGCCCGTGATCCCACGGATCTCGCGGCGGCCGAACGCTTGAGCAATAACGTGCGCTACAACGCATTGCTACGTACCACCTGTGTCGCGACCTTGATATCCGGAGGACACGCGGAGAATGCGCTGCCGCAGCGTGCCGGCGCCACCGTTCAGTGCCGAATGATGCCGGGGGATTCCGAAGCTAATGTTCGCACGATGCTGGTCAACACACTTGACGACCCGGCCATCAAGGTCACGCTGGACGCACCGCCCATCGTCAGTCCCGAGTCGCTGCCGACGCGCGGCGTGATGTCGAAGATCGGCGGTCTGGTTCACGCCATGTGGCCCGGTGTGCCCATCGTTCCAACCATGGCCACCGGCTTCAGCGATGACCGCCAGACGCGCAACGCCGGCATCCCGAGTTACGATGTCAGTGGCGTATGGATGGACGCAGACGAGAACCGAGCGCACGGCCGCGACGAGCGCGTCGGGGTCCAAGCGTTCGATGCGAGCGTGGAATTCACCTATCGCCTGATGAAAGCCATCAGCCGTTGACGCGCGCGGTCGGGTCCTGGCCATTCCCTCTTACGCATGGATGGGGGTTTTTCCGATAGTGAATAAATCGCGGGCGACGCGAGACTTGCGGTCTTTCGACGGCTTGGTTAAATTTTTAACCGTAGCTTCATTCGACTGAACCGCGGGACCCATGTATGTTCATTTTTTGTTCAATCGCGGTGGTAGCTCTGGTGTCGATTTTACTGATCGCCGGTCTCCTGCGGGTCTTGCGCGAGGTTCTGGAAAGTCATCCGCTCGCTTTTCCGCGCGACGACTCAGATCTCAATTTCGCGCGCGATTTCGACGACGTTTCCCGGGGACAAGTTGAAACGGTCCACCACTTTCACGGAGTTTCGGTAAAGGAAGGCGAATAGCCACATTCGCCAGCCTCTGAGCACTGCGCCGGTTTTTTTCGCAACGACGAGATCGCGGGTGCCGACGAACATGGCTTGGTCGGGGTCGACGGCATTGTCCAAGCCTTGAGCGTGGTCGAGGGCCAGCCGCAAGTCGGGGATTTCGAAGAAGCCAAACCTCGCCACGATGTGCCATAGACCGTCGCCGATATTCTCTACGCGCATGCATTTGGATCCATCGACGCGCGGCACGGTCTCGAACACGATGCTGAGCGCGATGGCATTGCGCGGTAGCACGCCAACGAAGCGCGCGTAGTCGATGATGAGCCGCGATACTTTCTGAGTGCTGCGCGTCAAAAAAACCGTGGTGCCGTCGACTCGCGGGATGGCGCCGGATTCGAGCTCCGCAACAAATGTGTTGGCGGCTTCCGGGCTTTGCTTGAGCGCGGCGCGCACCGCATCCACGCCCGCGCGCCAGGTCACCATGACGACGAATAAAGACGCGGCGAACGTGAGCGGAACCCATCCGCCATCGGCAATTTTCCAAAGATTCGCAAGAAAGAAACTCGTATCGACCACCAGAAGCCCCCCCGCAACCGCTACGGCGACGGGTAAACGCCAATGCCACAGATCCCGCATGGCCTTGTACAGCAATACGGTGGTCAGCAACATCGTGGTGGCCACCGCCGTGCCATACGCTCCTGCGAGCCGATCCGAACTACCGAACCCAACCGTCACCGCCACGGTCGCGGACATGAGCAGCCAATTCACCACCGGAACATAGATCTGTCCGTAGATACGATCCGAGGTCTGCCTAATGGAGACCCCGGGAAGCCAGCCCAGTTGCATCGCTTGTCGAGTCATCGAAAAGGAGCCGGTGATGATGGCCTGGCTGGCGATGATGGTCGCCAAGGTGGCCAGCCCGACCAGCGGATAGATGGACCACGACGGCGCAATCTGAAAGAACGGATTGCCGCTCACCTTGCCCTTATCCAGCATGAACGCGGTCTGCCCCGCATAACTCAGCAACAAGGCGGGGAGCACCACGATGTACCAAGAGTAGCGAATGGGCGCCTTGCCAAAGTGGCCCATGTCAGCGTAAAGCGCTTCGCCGCCGGTGATGCAGAGAAAAACTCCTCCCAGCACCAAAATACCTACGCTGCCCGAATGCCCCAAAAAATTGATTGCATAGCGCGGGTCGAGCGCCGCGAGGACGCCGGGATGATGAAAGATCGCCAGCAGTCCGAGAATGGCGATGACCACGAACCACAGCAACATGATCGGACCGAACGCGCTACCGATTTTCTCGGTGCCGAAGCGCTGCACCGCGAACAGTCCCACCAAGATGGCAACGGCCATGGGCATGATGAACGGCTTGAACGACGAGGTGACCACCGTGAGACCTTCGAGCGCGCTGAGCACCGAAATGGCCGGCGTGATCGCGCCGTCTCCGTAGATCAATGCCGCACCCAGCAGCCCCATGCCGGTGAGCAACTTGAACCCCGGAGCGAATCCGTTGGCGCCGATCAGCGACATCAACGCCAGAATCCCGCCCTCGCCGTGATTGTCCGCCCGCATCACGAATACGCAGTATTTGATCGAAATGGTGATGATCAAAGTCCACACGATCGCGGACAGGATGCCCAGCGCGCTCTGCGGCGTGAAATGCCCTCCGGTGGCCTGGACGACGGTTTGCAGTGTGTATAAAGGACTGGTGCCCAAGTCGCCGAACACCACGCCCAGCGCGGCAAAACTCGCCCATACTGCCGTTTTGGGTTTCTGTGGCGGAGGCGGCGCCGGCGATGTTTGAGGAGTCATGACTGGAGCGTGACATTACCCTACTAATTCGTGCCACACGAATAAAACTACCGCGTGCCGCGCG
>CAZZXZ010000016.1:12728-13831 GCA_964658135.1 uncultured Acetobacteraceae bacterium
TCCATCGATGGCGATCTCAAGGTGCACTTGTTTTCTTGGAGCCCGCGCGCCGAGATCTACGGTTTTAGTCTAAAAAATCCGCCGTGGGCCGACCGCCAACCCATGTTCGGCGCCAAGCGCATCCTCGTGAGCATCAGTCTGCTGCATCTTCTTCGCGGACAGCTGGTTCTCCCGGTAGTCGATTTGGAAGACCCGACGATCAACCTCGAGCGCGATTCCGAAGGCCGCGCAAGCTGGGAGCTGGGGACCAAGACGGGGACGCCGAATCACAACACCGCGCCCGCAAAAATACCCACCATTCGCAGATTGTCGATCGAGAACGGCAGATTGCACGTGCTCGACCAAATACGTAAGTTGACGTTCAGCGGGTCGCTGCTGGCCGTCGATCAAGAAGGCGCTAACGATTCGTCCGCATTCAAAGTCCGCAGCCTCGGAACGCTCAATCAGAAGCCTTTCAAGTTGGACATCGATGGCGGTCCTCTCATCAATCTGTCGCCGAGTGACCCCTATTCCTTCACCACACGGCTGACGGCGTCCGATATCAACCTTGAAACTCACATCACGGTATTGAAACCTTTCGATTTGAGCGAACTTGATACGAGTTTCGTCGTCTCCGGCAACGATTTGGCGGACGTCTTCTACTTGACGGGCCTCGCCTTGCCCAACACGCCGAAGTACCGGTTGGCGGCAAAAGTGCACGTTTCGGGAACGCTTTACACCGTCGACAGCCTGCAAGGCACGCTCGGTACGAGTGACATTTCGGGCAACGCACACGTGGATGCCAAGGGCGAGAAGCCCACGTTGTACGCGAAGCTCGAATCCAAGCGTCTGGATATCGTCGACGTCGCCCCGTCGCTCGGCGAGGGCGCGCCGAAAGCCCGTTCCTTGGCCACGCCGACGGCAAAACCGGCCCCGCCCAGGGCCAAGCAAGCGGCCGCAGCGCAAGCGCCGGCTGCGGACCGCTTGTTTCCCGATGCCGATCTGCAGGTCAATCGAGTTCGCGGCATGAACGCGGATGTGACCTATAAAGCGCAGACCGTGGTTGCCCCCAAGGTACCGATGAAAGGCGTCGAATTTCATCTCGTGTTGCACGACGGCCTTCT
>CAZZXZ010000016.1:13931-26140 GCA_964658135.1 uncultured Acetobacteraceae bacterium
TTCGCCGAATTGACCGGCATCAACGTGCTCAAGGGATTGGGGTTGTTGATTACGAAAGACCAGAGCGAAACCGATATCCGTTGCGGCATCATCGATTTCAAGGACCAGAAGGGCTCGCTCAACACCACCACGGTGTATGTCGATACGTCCAACGTGCTCGTCACCGGCCGCGGCAAAATCGATCTCGACGACGAACGGGTCGATCTGGCATTGCAAGGCAATCCGAAGAAAGTCCGCTTCTTGCGACTGCGCTCGCCCATCGAACTGGGTGGTACGTTGTTGCATCCCACCGTCGGATTGCAGGCGAGCAAATTAGCGACGCAAGCCGGCGTGGCGGCCGTGTTGGGTGTGTTTCTGACCCCCGCCGCCGCGGCCCTCGCTTTCATCGATCCCGGGCTCGGTAAGGACAAAGACTGCTCGACGGTTCTCGCGCAAGCCGCTGCAGGGGTAAAAAATTAAGACTGCGTCGACGCCGGCCCGCGATCCGGTAGGAGGACTCCCACCGGCGGTCGCGAAGTCCGCGTCTTTGCACGCCGATGCGACGGATCTAATTTGATTCAACAAAGATCACCAGCCGAGATCGTCCATGAAGCGTGTCAACGTCAAAACAATCGTTCTAACCGCGATTCCTCTAGCTCTGCTGTCTGCCGCTGCACTAGGCGGAGACGGATTGTCGGTGAACATCACGAACGACGGCACGGAAGATATCGTCGTTACCGTGTATGACCTGACCGTCGGTGCGAATGCCGTCGTCTTGTCACATACCCGGATCAATGGGTTCACCACGGTGCCCGTTTCTCTATCGCCGGATGAAACCGGCAAGGGGAATATTTCCTGGACTGCCGTCAGCGCCGACAAGTCATCTCATCTATGTGGACACGAGGAAAAGGTCGGACTCGGTGATTCGTCGTCCGTTACCGTGCACGCCGATACGCGGTGCAATCTCTCGACCTGACGAGTTTGTCTTTCGAGAGGCTGACGCCGCGCCGCATTGCGATGAGTGCCGTCAATCCGATCAACGCGCCCCAGTCGAGACTGCCGCCGCCGCTGTGTGATGCAGCCGCGGTAACCGTGAGAGTCGCCGAACTCGCCGTCGAGGTACCGGCCGCATTGGCACAGGTCAGCGTGTAAGTGGCGGTGCCGGCGGTTCCCGGTGTCACGGTTTGCGTGCCGCTGGTCGCAAGGGTTCCGCTCCAACTGCCTGATGCGGTACAACTGGTGGCGTTGACCGATGACCATGTGATCGACGTCGAACTGCCTGCCGCGACGGATGTGGCGGCCAGGGTCAGCGTAGGCGCCCCTGGCACGATCAGCGCCAGCGCCGCATCGGCTTGAACGAAACCATAGCCCGTGTAGAAGTTGGTCGACGCCGCAGAGCCCGTCGCGGCGGCCGGCGAGACCATGGCCAGCGCGCTATTTTGCAAGGCCGCATAAATCTGCGCGGGCGTCACCGCCGAGTTGGCCTGCAGCATCAGGGCGGCAATCCCCGCGACATGCGGCGTGGCGGCCGACGTGCCGAAAAAGTTCGGGTAGCTTGCGTTGTTCTGACACGAGGTGATGCTGGTCGACACCTGCCCGTCGGTAAAGCCGGCATCGGCCAGGGTATAGCCGAGGAACGTATCATTACCCCCATCCGGTCCGACGAAGTCCGGTTTCTGTCGTACCACGGGGGTGGCGAGACGCGCGCCCGTCACGTCGAACAGCAGCGGTGCGCCGCCTTCGGAAGAATAGGATTCGAGAACGGCCGGCGTGGTACCGCAACTTGGCGTGTAGAAATAAAAGGCGGCGCCCACGGCCGCTCCACCCGCGGCGCTCGGATGACCCTGCAGGGTGGCGGTATCGTTCGCAAACTGCGTGATCGGCGGATCCGATTGGCCATTGGTTTCAACCGCCACCTTGATTCTTCCGGGCGCCGCCGTCCCGTCCGCCAACCCGACGACGAGGTTCAGCGTCTCCTGCGGCGTACTGCCGGAAGCATTCGCCGGATTGGACACGATGAGCACCTGGACGGGATCCACCCCGGCGCTGTTTGCCCCTGTACAGGTGACTGTATTGCCATCGTAGTCCTCGATGGAATACTCGCCGGTCGCCCCGGTGATGCAGACGTCGATGCGGCTGGTCGCGCCGCCGCTGTTCGCAGCTCCGGTCACGTACGGCTGATCCCACTCGACCACGATGGCCACCACATCGCCCGGCGCCAGGGCATCGAGCGTAATGGGCAGCGCGGTGGTGGTGGTGGCGCCCGTGGTATCGAAGTTCAGCAGGTACTCACCGCTGGTGGCGCCGCTCGAGGACAGCGTGGAGAAATGCGGCGCCGTATTGTCGTAGGCATCGTTGGCATCGTTGCCGGCGGCCGAGAAATAAGCGACCCCATAGCCGCCGGATGCCACGGACGCCGTGGCCGCATCGATGGCCTGGGCGACGATGCCGTCTTGAAAAAAGGGCTCGTCGAAGTAACCGACGTCATCGGCGATCACCTTGGCGCCAGCCTTAGCCAGCGCGCCGATGCCGGACGCGAAGTCCGCCTCGCTGTCATCCGCCGTGTAGAACGAGAGGGCGGCACCCGGGGCCACATCGTGCACGATCTGCAGCATCGCGCGGCCCTCGTCGCCGAAGGGCAACTCCGTCGGAGCGCCGTAGTTCAGGCAGTCTGCCTCCTCGACCACGCTCACCGCCGATGGGAGGTCCGCCGTGGCGATATCCGTGGCGGCGGTGGCCGTAAACCCATTCGAGGCATAACCGGCATTGCCCGACGCCGCGACACCGTTCGACGCATACACCGAGTAGCAGTTATAGCTGTCCGACAACACCCCCACCGTCACACCCGCGCCGGTCAACGCATCGCTCGAGCGCAACGCGGCGCTGCGCTGCACGAAATCGCCCTGCGACGTGACCGCGCCCGTGCGGGTGCGGGATAGCGCGGCACGCATCGAATGCACCTCCGAGCGCGCCGCCGCGGCCTCGAGTTCCGCCACGGGCAGCCACCCACCCACGTCGTTGGCATATACCGCGGCATGCTGCAATCCCAAGGCCTGCAGGGCGGTTTTCAATTGTCCCGCATCGCCGCGCGTGACGGCATCGATGGCCACCAGCGGGGTGACGCCGTCCAAACTTAGTTTGAAGCGCGCCGCCGGACTCATCGAATGCAGAGCGGCGAGCGTTTGACTCGGACCCGATGCCGGTGCATGCCTCGATAAGTCGGCGAGCGTGCCATCGAATTTGGCGGCGCTCGCGCTCTGCCGTTGCTGCAGGCTGCGGCCGCCGAAGGCCCGCAATTGCGCCACGCCCGGCGTCGCGGCGGCACGGATGCGAGGAGAGGCACGATTCGACACGGTGGAAGATGCGGCTACGACGGCTGCCAGGCACGCCGTGATCCCCACCGCAAAAATGCGTGATGCCATCCATCGTCTCCCTGATAGCCCGATAATGTTCTCAAGCGTGGACATCTCGCGTCGGCGAAAGTTTACAGCTTCACGGATCTTTACACACCTCGGACCCTCGCCCGTAAACTCATGGCATGACCACGCTGACGAGGCGATCGTTCGCCGCCGCGCTAATGACCGCCGCGAGCCTGCCGTTGCCGGCGTTGCTTTGCACCAGAAATCCGCCACGAGAGAGACGCCCATATCTTTTTTTCGGCGCCGCCGAGGCTGCGTTCGTCGAAGCGGCATGCGAACGATTGATCCCGGCAGACGGGCGCGCACCCGGCGCCCTCGACGCCGACGTGCCCCATTACCTCGATGAGCAGTTACAGGGTCCGTGGGGCCGCGGCGAGGTGCCGTATCGTCACGGTGTCTGGCAACCGGGAACGCCGACCCGCTCATCGATACACGCTCCCGCGCAATTCTTTCGCGCCGCGCTGCGCGCCATCGACGAGCATGTGCGGACCCGTGGGATCGCCTTTGGCGCCCTTGCGCACGCGGAGCAGGATGCGTTCCTCGCGGCTCTCGCAGCCGGCGGCCTGCCGTCGAAGGGCGTGCCATTGCCGGCATTTTTTGCCATGCTGCTGCAACTGACGGTGGAAGGATTCTTCAGTCACCCCCGCTACGGCACGACGCGCGATCGAGTGGCCTGGCGAATACAGGGGTTTGCGGGCGCCTTTGCGCGCGAGGATCAATGATGCGGTTACGGACCAGAATTGAAGGCGGCGCGGGCCATTCGCATCCCCGCCGTCTGCTCTGCGCGGTCTTCACCCTCGGCTATGTGGTTTGTGTGGGGCGGTCGCACGGCGCGGAGCCGTTGGCTCTCGAATCGACCGCAGGCATGGTGGTGAGCGCTCAGCACGACGCGTCCGCGGTGGGCGCGGCAATTTTAAAGAGCGGTGGCAATGCCATCGATGCCGCTGTGGCGGTCGGGTACGCCCTCGCCGTCACGCATCCGTGCTGCGGCAATCTGGGCGGTGGCGGTTTCATGACCATCCATCTGGCATCCGGCAAAAATGTCTTCCTCAACTTCCGTGAAACGGCGCCGCACGCGGCGACCGCCGACATGTATCTCGACTCACGGGGCACACCGGTGATCGACAAAAGCATCGACGGCTACCTAGCCGTCGGCGTCCCCGGCACCGTGTTGGGGCTGGAAACCGCGCGCGAAAAATACGGCTCGTTGACGCGGGAAACCTTGCTGGCCCCCGCGATCGCACTGGCCGACCGGGGCTTTGTATTGACGCGTGGCGACGTCGACGTACTGGACGAAGGTGTGCCGGCGTTTCGCACCCAACCCAACGTGGCGGGCATCTTTTTGAATCGCGGCATGCCTTTCCAACCGGGAGACCGCCTGCTGCAGACTGAATTAGCCGCAACCTTGCGGACCATTAGCGCGGTCGGTCCCCAGGCGTTCTATCACGGCGCCATCGCTGCGGCCGTCGTCTCCGCGAGCCAGGCCAACGGCGGCATTCTGACTCGCGCGGATTTCGCGACGTACACCGTCACCGAATCCGCTCCGGTGACCTGTACGTATCGCGGGTACACCATTCTCTCGGCGCCGCCGCCCAGTTCGGGCGGTGTGATTCTGTGCGAAATGCTTAAAATACTGGAAGGGTATCCGTTGCGCACGTTGGGTTTTCATTCCAGCGAATCCGTGCATTACATGGTCGAAGCGATGCGCTATGGATACCGGGACCGCAACCGCTATTTGGGTGATCCGGCGTTCGTCGACAATCCGGTCGATCGGCTGATCTCGACGGCCAACGCCGCAGCGATCAGAGCACGCATCGCCCCGCAGCGCGCCACGCCGTCGGCAAGCTTGGGCAGCGACGAGGCGGCGCGGGAAAATCCGACCACGACCCACTATTCCGTCGTCGATCGAGCGGGCAATGCGGCATCCGTGACGTTCACCATCAACGATGATTTCGGGGCGAAGATCATCGCCGGCCATACCGGTTTTTTCCTGAACGACGAGATGGACGACTTTACTGCAAAACCAGGCTCCGCCAACCTGTTCGGTCTGGTGCAGGGCAAGGCCAATGCCATTGCCCCCGGCAAGCGTCCCTTGAGTTCGATGAGTCCTACCATCGTCTTGAAAGACGGCCAGCCTGTGCTGGTCGTGGGCACGCCGGGCGGCTCGCGAATCATAACGACCGTGCTCGAAATCATCGTCGACGTGATCGACCACGGCATGACGCTGCAGGAAGCCGTCAACGCGCCGAGAATTCATCATCAATGGTTGCCCGATACGGTGGCTGCCGAACCGTTCGCTTTATCGCACGACACGGTGAACGCCTTGCAGCGCATGGGCTATCACGTCGTCCCGCTCGACGTGTGGGGCGCGGGCAATGCGGCCGAGGCGATCGGCATCGCACCCGCCGACGCAGCGCAGGCGAAAAGCCTGGGGTTTCCCCGGGTCGGCGTATTCTATGGAGCGAGCGATGCGCGCGCTCCGGCCGGCGCGGCTGCTGCGCCCTGACAAACGAGGAAGGCATGATGCAACGACCCTGGGTGACCGCGACGTTCGGTTTGCTGTTGTGCGGCTTGGGCGCGCAAGGGGCGACCCCTTCCCCGACCGCGGTGGGCGAGACGCGCTTCCGCGAGCTATACAAGGAACTCGTCGAAACCAATACGACGCTTTCGTCGGGTAGCTGTACTTTGGCGGCGGAACGCATGGCTGCGCATTTGAAAGCGGCTGGATTTTCGGACGCCGAACTGTATCCCTTTGCCGACCCGGAGCACCCTAAAGAAGGCGGCTTGGTGGCCGTTTCGCCCGGCTCCGATCCCAAAATGAAAGCGGTGCTCTTGTTGGCCCATCTCGACGTCGTGGAAGCGAAACGCGAGGATTGGACGCGGGACCCTTTCACATTGATTGAAGAAAACGGCAACTTCTACGCACGCGGTTCGGTGGACGACAAGGCCGAGGCGGCCATTTGGGTCGATCTTCTGGTGCGATTGCGGGAAGAAAAATTTCATCCACGCCGCGCGCTCAAGCTGGCGCTGACCTGCGGCGAGGAAACCTCAGGCGCCTTCAACGGCGCAGAGTGGCTCACCAAGAATAAACGCGAGCTCATCGATGCAGCCTTCGCCATCAATGAAGGAGCGGCGGGCGAACTCGATGCGGACGGCCGGCGTATCGCGCTCGATATCCAAGCGGGGGAAAAAGCCTCGCAAAACTACCGGTTGGAGGTCACGAACCGGGGCGGGCACAGCTCCCGGCCGGTCAAGGACAACGCGATCTATCACCTGGCCGCGGCGCTCACCCGTATTCAAGCGTACGACTTTCCGGCGCAGTTCACGGACGGCAATCGTGCATATTTTTCCGGCATGGCGCACATCGAAGCCGCCAAGGGCGAAACCGCGGTGGCGGCAGCGATGAATTCGCTGGTCAAAGATCCAGCCGACGGCACCGCTATCGCGCTCGTCGCCGGCAAGGACCCCACCTGGAACGCCACCTTGCGAACCACCTGCGTCGCCACACTGCTCGACGCCGGACATGCGACCAATGCACTGCCGCAACGGGCGCGGGCCAACATCAACTGCCGGATCTTTCCCGGTGTCGCGGAAGAAACGGTTCGCCAGAAACTCGAGGAGCTGGTGGCCGATCCCGCAGTCAAGGTGACGACCTTGGAAACGCGCGGTCCGAGCTCGCCGCCGCCACCCCTGACCGCGCAGATTTTGGCACCCGTACAAAAGTTGGCGGTTGAATTCTGGCCCGGGATCCCGGTGCTGCCCATCTTGCAACCCGGCGCCACCGATGGCCAATTTTTGAATGCGGTAGGAATTCCGACTTATGGCATCGAGCCGGTCTTCGTCGGACCTGATCTCGGCAACATTCACGGTTTGAACGAATACGTTAATGTCAAATCGCTGTTGGAAGGACGCGATTTTCTTTATCGACTTGTCAAAATCTATGCCAGATAGGTTTTTTCCTACAGGCAGTGGAGCGGTCCGATAGCGTAACGCATCGGTCGCGCTTGATATTCTCCGTTGCCGGATCGACAACGGAACTTAGCGCAACCGAGGAGCATGGTATGAACGAAATCATATTAATCGCCGCGTATTTTCCGTGGATTCGTCATCAATTGGATCGCCTGCTCGGCCGTCGCTCTTTGGTTGCCGGTTCTTCCGTCTTGGCGGCGGATCTTCATGGATAAGGCGGTGAAGCTCGATGAGCTGATCGATGGTGCGGAGAGTTTGTTGATCCAGCTAACGGACGCACACAATCCCGAGATCCAAAAACTGCGCGACCGTGTGGATTACGCCATTCACGACGCGCGCGGGGCCATGCGCCGATCCACCGAGAGCGCGTCGGTGCAAATACGCGACATCCTTCAAACCGTCGACGATTACATTCACGACTATCCATGGCTTGCCTTGATCACCGGCGTCGCGGTGGCAGCGACGGCTGGTTTCATCACCGGCTCGGTCATGAACTCTAAAAAATCTTCGTCAGTCCCGTGATGAGTCCGAGTTCTGTGCGCACGCGCTAAAACGCGATGCCGGTACAGAAGTTTTTTCCTACCTACGTGTACGCGGCCGATCTTGCCAGGCAAGGGTTGCGTGTTCTCAACCGTCAGCTCTTGAAAGAAGCGTTCCAGCTTCGCGAGGACGATGCAGCCGGGCGCCGCTGGTCGGCAAAAAATTACCCTGGCGGGTACACCTCGTACGGCTCCTCCCTGAAACTGCAGCGCATCTCGCCGACCTTCAAAACATTGGAAAAGAAACTCAAGCGTCACCTCGACTTCTTGACCGCGGCGGCCGAGTGGGACCTCGACGACCGCCAACTCGTGATGACGGATTGCTGGCTCAACATCATGTCGCAACAAACGGTTCATGGTTTACATCTGCATCCGCTGGCGACGGTGAGCGGTACGTACTACGTGCAAGTGCCGCGCGGCAGTCCGGGGATTAAGTTCGAGGACCCGCGCTTGGACCGCTTCATGGCGGCACCACCCCGGCGTAACAACGTCCGACCCGATAACAAAACGTGGATCACCATTCCGGCGGCGGCCGGACGCGTAGTGCTGTTCGAGAGCTGGCTGCGTCATGAAGTTCTACCCAACCCCACCGTCGCCGAGCGCGTGAGCATCAGTTTCAACTACAACTGGTTCTAGCTTGAATTGATCCCCGGCCGTGCACATTCACCGATGCACGAATGCTCAGCCGCGAAACTCCTGGATGTGGTCCGACGCGTGGCCGCCGACCATGCGAAGACCCATGAGCCGCAGCTACTGATACGCTCTGACTTCGGTGACCGACAGTTCGATGCGAGGCGTACCCATCAGTTTGAAGGGTGCGACGGCGGTGGTCGGGTTGACGGCGATCGAGATGACGACATCGCGTGCCTGGCCCGGCGGGACGGTGAGCGACACCGAACTTTTCTGATCGTACACCGTGGTGCAAGCTGCGGCGGACTTCTCCGACGCCGACAAACAATCTTGAATGACAAGATAGTAGGCATAGTCGGTCAGGGCAAAATCGCGGGAATCGTTGTAGAGCCGCGCGCGTATGGATTGCAGGGTACCCGTCTCCAAACCCGGCACCGGCTGCACCTGACCGAATCGCACCTCCGCGAGTGGTATGCGCGTTCGCGCCGCCGGGTCCGCCTGGTCTTTCTTATCCTGCTGGTATTTATCGAAATCGAAAGTCCGCGCACGCGTAGCCGGTATCGCGTCACGCTCGGCGCTGCCGGTCGCCGGCTCCGTCACCGGGTGTCGGTTCAAGACGACGATGAGGAAAACGATGACGAATAGCGTGCCTAGAAGGGCGAACCCGATCTTCCGCAGTCGAGACGGAAGCACGATGAGCACGAGAGCAGCCGCGACGAATAGCCAAACCACGTATCAAGATTACACTCATACCGTGAGGTGTGTTTGCACCAATTCGTCGGTGAGCGCGGCGATTTTTCCCGACACCACCAGCCGGCCCTTAACCAGCATCCGTAAATCCGTCGCCACCCGGCGCGCGAAGGGCAACTTTTGTTCGACCAAAAGCACGGTGAGAAAATCATGATGGGTTCGTCGTCAAGCCATTCGAACTGCAAGCCCTGGTCGAATGCATCGGCGAACTCTTGGGACTGCGATGGGTGCAGGAACTCGATGCGCCGGTAAAGTCGGGTCGGCTCGCGGCGGCGGTGAGTCCGGGCGGCCGTTCACGCCATCATCTGGATGATTTGTATCGCCTCGGCCGTATCGGTCACGTACGAGGAATCGAGGCAAAACTGCGCGAACTCGAGCTCGAGGATCCCGTCAACGAAGACTTTGCCGCACATCTGCGAACGCTCGTCGCGGCATTCGATTTGAAACGGTACATGAGCGTGCTGGAGGCTCTGCGTGCCGACGATTGAGCTCCCGGCCACGGCCAAGCGTCGCGACACCGTGCTGGTGGTCGACGACACACCGGATACGTTGGGATTTTTGACAGAGGCGCTCGACCGCGCCGGGTTCACCGTCCTCATTGCCGTCGATGGACTCGCCGCTCTGGAGTTGATAGAAATCGTCACGCCCGACCTGGTGCTGATGGACGCCGTGATGCCCGGCATCAGCGGATTCGAAACCTGCAAGCGGCTGAAACGCGATAAATTGTTGGCGCATTTGCCGGTCATCTTCATGACCGGACTGACGGAGACGGAACACGTGATCGAAGGCCTTGCCTGTGGCGGCGTCGATTACGTCGCCAAGCCCATCATCCTGGACGAACTATTGGCCCGTATCCGGGTGCATTTGGGCAACGCCCGGTTGGTCCACGGGACCCACGCCACGCTGGATGCGAGCGGACGGTTTCTCTTTGCCACCAACCATGCGGGACGCGTCTTGTGGTGTACACCGAAAGCGCGACAGCTGCTCAACGACACCCCGGCGGAGCTCCCCGCGCCGATCGCGGAGCAACTCATGCGTGTACGCCGCGCGGACGGCAAGCAGCCGGCGCACTGCCGCATCGACATCGGCGGCCGCTCTTTGGAATGTACGTTCGTCAGTCCTTTAGGTGCGGACGAACTCCTGTTTCGGTTGACCGAAACCAGCGGCTCCCGTGGCGAAATCGATCGCGCGGCGCTGCAGCACGCTTTTTCGCTGACGTCGCGCGAAGCCGAAGTGCTGCTCTGGATCAGCCGTGGCAAGGCGAATCGCGACATTGGCGAAATCCTCTCCATCAGCCCCCGCACGGTGAACAAGCACCTCGAGCAAGTATTCGTCAAACTAGGTGTCGAGAACCGCGCCGCCGCTGCCGGAGCCGCCATACGCATGCTGGTTCGGTGAATGCAGGCGGCCGACCGCCGCTGCCGTCATCACACTGTCAATATTCGGCCTCATACTAACGGTCGATTGGGTACGACCACCCCCCTTTACGAGGCGCTGATCCGACCGTGGTAACGAGCGAACTGTCGGCGATACGCCGCGAGCTGCTCGAGCTGCGGAGCGAGATGACGGGCTCGGAATGGCTGGAGGCGGCCGCACTCGAGCGCGTAACTCGAGCCTACCGCCGCAGCGCCCGCAACCTCATTCACGACGTGGCTATGCGCCGCAGAGATTTGCGTCAGCTGCAATCCGAACTGAGCCGACAGGGGTTATCGTCGCTCGACCGATCCGCCGCGCATGCGCTGGCGTCCGTGAGTCGAGTTATCGACGTGGTCGACCGTTTACTCGGCAAGCCCGAGGACACTCTGAAAATCCTCGCACCTTGCGACAAGTCGGTCGGCTCGACACTGTACAACAAGCACGTGCAGCGGCTGTTCGGCACGCGTCGAGGCGATTGTCCGCCGTCGCTCATCGTGACCATGCCGCGCGAAGCGGCCGCCGACGATTCCTGGGTGCGCGATCGGTTGGCCGCCGGGGTCGACTGCCTGAGAATCGATTGTGCGCGTGACGATCGCGCGACCTGGGCGGCGATGCTGCGTCATCTTGAAAAAGCGCGTACGGAATTGCATGCCGGTTGCACCGTACTCATGGATCTCGCGGCGCCGAGCATGGCGACGGGGGCTATCCAAGCCGGGCCGTCCGTCGTCAAGATCCGTCCTGCGCGGGATGCATATGGCAGGAATACCCGCCCTGCCCACGTCCTGCTGCACGGCGATGCGCCGGCGTCCGCAGCGGTCGGCTCGGGCACGCCATTGCAGGTGGATCGAAAATGGCTCGCAACTCTCAAAGAAGGCGACACCTTGAGGTTTTTGGACACTCGCGGGCGCAAACGACGGCTCGTAGTGGCGAAGATACGGCGCGGCCACGTCTGCACGGAGCTGAGCCGCACCGCCTATCTCACGAACGGCACGATACTGCACCGATCCGGCTCGCACAAACACACCGTCGACAAGACGCAGGTGGTCGGGATCGGCCCGACCCCGCAAACCATCGCACTGTCGCCCGGCGACCTGTTGATCCTGACGAGCGATGCCGCGCCGGGCACGCCGGCGGTGCGCGATTCGATGGGGCTCGTTCTCAGTCCGGCGCGGATCGGCTGTACCGTGCCCGACGCGCTCAGGCACGTCCAACGCGGCGAACGAGTGCTATTCGACGGCGGCCGGATCATGGCCGTGGCGATGGCCGGCGGCAGCTCTGAACTCACCTTGAAGATCGCCGCCACCTCACCGCGCGACGCGCGTCTGCAAGCGGCCACGCCCATCGCCTTTCCCGACAGTTCGCTCGACCTGTCCGCTATCAACGGCAACGACTCGGACACGGTGAATTTCGCCGCAGAGAATGCCGATCTGGTCGGCTTGTCGATCTTCAACCATGAACGCGACGTTCAATTGCTGGTGGACCGACTGAAAACCCAGCGCGGCACGCC
>CAZZXZ010000016.1:26240-36419 GCA_964658135.1 uncultured Acetobacteraceae bacterium
GGTGGGCCCGCGCGGCGTGCCACCCGCTCCCCGTCCATGCGCCGCGACGTTTATACTCAGGAAGTGACCAGTTAGGTATTCTGTATGAAAAAAACAGCCAAGACGATGACAGTTCCGTCTCCACCCGCCGACCAGGAAGAGATCATCCGGCGCATCAGCCGCGATCTCGCCGATGGCTACGACGAAGAATTGGAAATGGAGATCGAAGATCGCCATCCTCTGCCGGATTTGCCGCAGACCGATGATGCCGACGCGGAAAAGAATTACCGGCATGCCTATTTTCAGCAGCTGTTTCGATTGCAGACTGAATTGGTGAAGCTGCAGGACTGGGTGATCGCATCGCGGGAAAAGGTGCTGATCCTATTCGAGGGGCGCGATGCCGCCGGCAAGGGCGGCGCGATCAAACGTATCACCCAGCGCCTCAATCCGCGCGTCTGCCGGGTCGTCGCCTTACCGGCACCCAACGATCGCGAACGCACGCAATGGTATTTCCAGCGCTATGTGACCCACCTGCCGGCCGCCGGCGAGATCGTCCTATTCGATCGCAGTTGGTACAACCGTGCGGGCGTGGAGAAAGTCATGGGCTTCTGCACCCCGGCGGAATACGAAGAATTTTTCCGCTCGGTGCCGGAGTTCGAACGCATGCTGGTTCGCTCGGGTATCCGGTTGCTGAAATATTGGTTCTCCATCACCGACCAAGAGCAGCATCTACGATTTCTGGGCCGCATACACGATCCCCTGAAACAGTGGAAGCTGAGCCCCATGGACCTTGAGTCGCGCCGTCGATGGGAAAGCTACACCGAAGCGAAGGACGTGATGCTGAAGCGCTCGCATATTCCCGAGGCTCGCTGGTGGGTGGTCCAGGCTGTCGACAAAAAGCGTGCACGCCTGAATTGCATCGACCACCTGCTCAAGCAGTTTTCTTATTCAGAGACCCCCAAGACACCCATCGTCTTGCCGGAACGCGAGCATCATGAACATTACTCGCGGCAAACGGTGCCCGACGACATGTTGGTGCCGTCAGTTTATTGAGCCGTCATTCGCCATCGCGCGAGCGAGGGAATTGGTGAGTTGGACTAAAACGTCCAGCTCCGCGGTCACCAGGCGCCCGCGGTCCACCACTTTTTTACCGTTGATGTAGCTGTAGTCGACCTGGTCGGGCTGACATAGGATGACCGCGGACACCAAGTCCCAGTGCGCGCCGGCAAACTGTGGTTGATCGATGTTCAAGGCAATGAAATCGGCCGCCATGCCGGCCGCGAGATAGCCGATGTCGTCGCGGCCCAGTACCCGGGCTCCGCCCAAGGTCGCCAGTTCCAGCGCGGTACGCGGAGCCATCGCCGCCGGGTCGCTGTCGGCCACGCGCGCGAGCAGGCAAGCCAGGCGTGCTTCGTGCAACATGTTGCTGCCGTCGTTCGAGGCTGCGCCGTCCACACCCAGACCGACGCGGACTCCCGCGTCGCGCATTCTGCGCACCCGTGCCACGCCGCTGCCCAGGCGCATGTTGCTGTTCGGACAATGGGCCACCCCGGTTCCCGTGGCGGCAAACCGTGCGATCGCCGCGTCGTCCAAATGAACGCAATGAGCGTGCCAGACGTCCTCGCCGGTCCAACCCAACGACTCGGCATAGTCGCCGGGAGTCATGCCGAACTTCTCCAGACTGTAGGCAACGTCACGCGCGGTTTCCGCCAAGTGCGTGTGCAGCCGCACGCCGGGATGGGCGCGCGCCAAGCACGCTGACTCCTTCATCAGCGCGCGCGACACCGAGAAAGGAGACCCCGGTGCGAGGGTCAGGCGTGTCATGGAATATCGCGAGTTGTCGTGGTGACGTTCGATCACGCGTTGGCTGTCCTTGAGTATCGCCGCCTCGTCTTCCACCAACGAATCCGGCGGCAATCCGCCCAGGCTTTCGCCCACGCTCATGCTGCCGCGGCTCGCGTGAAACCGCATGCCGATGTCCCTCATGGCGCGAATTTCATCATCCAGGGTGCAATCGTTCGGAAACAGATACAGATGATCACTGCTCGTCGTGCAGCCGGACAGCATCAACTCCGCCGCGGCCATCTGCGCACTCACGTAGACGCCGCGGGCCGTCAGACGCGACCAAATCGGATACAGGTGCTTGAGCCAGTCGAATAGCTCGCCGGTTTGCGCGCCGGGTACCGCTCGGGTCAGGGTTTGGTAGAAATGATGATGCGTGTTGACGAGGCCAGGCAACACGAGATACCGCCCTTTCAAGTCGAGCACTTCATCGGCCGCATCGGGCAATTCCGCCGTGGTTCCCACCCGTTCCACGACCGCACCCCGCACGAACAGAGCGGCATTCCTGAGTTCACGACGCGCCGGATCCATGGTGACGAGTGTGTGGATATTCTTGACCAATAACGTTTTCATCGACTCCCCTTCATCATGCTCTCTTCCCGGGTAGGACGACATTGAGGCACAGAGCGCAAATGCCGCCGGTCGCGATGCCGGACGAAAAGATATCCTTGAAAAATGGCGGCAGCGCCGCGACGATGGCGGGGACGAAAGTCACCCCCAGGCCCAGGCCGAACGACAGCGCCGCGATGGTCGACGCCCTGCGATCCATTGTGACACCGGCGAGTATCTTGATGCCCGCCACCGCGACCGTGCCGAACATGATGATGGTCGCGCCGCCGAGCACGGCCTGCGGCATGGCCTGAATCACGCCGCCCACCACTGGAAACAGCCCCAGTACGATCAAGATCGAGCCGACCAGCGTGCCGATGTACCGGCTGCCGACACCCGTCAATTGAATCACCCCGTTGTTTTGTGCAAAGGTGGTGCTGGGGAAGGAATTAAACACCGCGGCCAGCAAGGAGCTGACCCCATCGGCCATCACCGCCCCGCGCAGCCTGCGAAGATACAACGCACCCTCGATCGGTTCTCCCGTCAGCGACGAGGTGGCCGTCACGTCGCCGATGGATTCTATCGCGGTGATCAAATATAAGAATACGAAGGGCACCAGCGCGGCGGCACGAAAGCCGAAACCGTAATGCCACGGGGCGGGAAGCGCGAACAGCGGCAATCGTTCGAGGCCGTCGACCGTCACCGTGCCGGCGAACAAGGCGACCGCGTAACCGCCGCCCAAGCCCACCACCACGGACATCATCCGCAACCAGTCGCGTTTGCTGTTGTTGAGCGCCACGATCAGAACGATGACGATCAGCGCATACCCCAAGTTCCGGGGTGAGCCGAAAGTACCGGCGCTTTGGGCTTCGAAACCGCCGCCAACGCTGGTGATTCCGACGTCCGTGAGCGTGAGGCCGATCAACGTCACCACGATGCCGGTGACCAAAGGCGTGATGATCCGACTGGCCCAACGTATGAACGGACTGATCATGATCGGAATGACCGAGGCGACGCAGCACACGCCGAAGACCACGCCCAAGGAGTCCCGTTGCGAGCCGCCGGCCGCGGTGATTGAGCCGGCCAGCGCGATGATCGGTCCGAGGAAGACGAAGCTCGTGCCTTGTATGCTGAGAAGACCCGACCCGATCGGTCCCAGGCGCCTGGTCTGCAGGATCGTACCGAGGCCGGACACCAACAAAGCCATGCTCACCAGAAAGATCCCGTCGGCGGCGGGTAATTGCAGTGCGCGCGAAATGATGAGCGGCGGCGTCACGATGCCGACGAATACCGCCAACACGTGCTGCAAGGCGACGAACAGGGAGATGTGCAGCGGTGGCCGGTCGTTCAGACCGTACACCAGGTCAGCAGGCTTGACGTGCATGGCTTCCACGAAAATGAGGTAACGTGAGTCCATGACCTTAGCACGCGAAGGATCCATCGGCCGCCTGATGCGAATCGCATTCGGCGCCGCCGTGTTCGTTTGGGCGAGCATCGCGGGCACCACCGGCGCGGCGGCCGCGGCCAAGAAACCCGCCGAGTCGCCGTGGAACTTCATGGTCTCGGGCGATTCGCGCAATTGCGGCAACGTCGTCATGCCCTCGATTGCCGCAGCCGCGCACGCGCACCAGGCGGCGTTCTACTGGCACTTGGGCGATCTTCGCGCGATCTACGATTTCGACGACGACTACCGTAGCCTGAATCCGAAGGGACCCATCATCGATTATTTCAAGTCGGCATGGCCGGACTTCCAACGAAGTCAGATCGAGGCATTCGGCGACACCCCGTTTTTTCTCGGCATCGGCAACCACGAAACCACGCCGCCGAAGACTCGCGAGGAATTCACGCTGGCGTTTGCCGATTGGCTCGACGCACCGGCAATTCGCGACCAGCGCCTGCAAGACGATCCCCACGATCATCAGGTGCGAACTTACTATCACTGGGTGCGCGATGGGGTGGATTTCATCACGCTGGACAATGCGACTCCCGACCAATTCGACGCCGCCCAGCTCAAGTGGCTGCAGGCGGTGCTGAATCGCGATCAGCAAGACGCGACAATCCGCGCACTGGTGGTGGGCATGCACGAAGCCTTGCCGGAAAGCCTGGCCCGCGATCACAGCATGAGTGATTTTCCGATCGCCGAAGACACCGGCGTGCTCGTGTATCACGAGTTGCTCGACGTCAACAAGACGAAGCCGGTGTATGTTCTCGCCTCGCACTCGCACTACGTCATGGAAGGCATTTTCGATACCCCCTATTGGCTTGAACACGGCGGCGTCTTACCCGGTTGGATCATCGGCACCGCCGGTGCATTTCGCTATGCCTTACCCCCCGCCGCGAACCAGGCAAAATTCGCGAAAACCCATGTTTACGGCTATTTGCTGGCGACGGTGGCGCCCCGCGGAGTCGATGCGGCAAGTCCCATCCGCTTCGAATTTCGTGAGGTGACCGAGGCGATGACACCGCCGGCGGTCGTGACGCGCTACGGCGCGGACTTCATTCACCGCTGTCACGCGGAAAACGCGCAGAGATAGCGGCGCGTGACAGGCGTCGCGATCAATCCGCCTGGCAGGCCGACCCTCGTGCGGGCGCTCGGTCGCTGGGATCTGTTGGCCTTGGTCATCAACGGTATCGTGGGCGCGGGTATCTTCGGGCTTCCCGCCAAAGTCGAAACCCTGCTGGGCGCATATGGGCTCGTCGCCATTCTCGCCTGTGCCGCGATCATCGGTCTCGTGATCCTGTGTTTCGCGGAAGTGGCGAGTCGTTTCACAGAGACGGGCGGCCCGTTCATCTATGCGCGCGCGGCCTTCGGTCCGTTGCCCGGCTTCCTGACCGGGTGGCTGTTGTGGATCGCGCGAGTGACGGGTTGCTGCGCAATTTGTTCGCTGTTGCTGCAATACCTCGCCGATATCGGCCCGGCGTTAAACCAGGGCGCCGGTCGGGTGGCAACCGCGACGGTGATCATCGGCGGCTTGACCGTGCTGCATGTACTCGGCATTCGGCGGGCCGCCTTGGTCGGTAATCTCGTCACGTTGGCCAAACTCCTACCGTTGCTGTTATTCGTGACGATCGGCGCTTTTCACATCGATTGGACCCATTTCCAACACACACCGGCGCCCGTCAACGCAAATTTCGCGAAGGCCGTCTTGCTGCTGAGTTTTGCCTTCGTCGGTTGGGAAAGCGTGGTCGTGTCAGCAGGGGAGACCCATGACCCGCGACGGTACCTGCCGCACGCCTTGATCGCCGGCCTCGTCGTGGTGGCCGTGTTGTATTTGCTGATTCAGTGGGTTTGTTTGGGCAGTCTGCCCGACCTCGCCAGGTCGGAACGGCCCTTGGTGGATGCCGCACGCACGTTTCTCGGTCCGGCAGGCGCTTCGATGATCACGCTCGGCGCTGCCGTATCCATGCTGGGGACGCTGAACGGCTCGATGATCACCATCTCGCGGCTACCCTATGCCATGGCCGAGGCCGGGCAGTTACCGCGCGTACTGGCCGTCATCCATCCACGGTATCGAACGCCCCACATGGCGGTTATTTTCTCCGGGCTGCTCGTGTTGATCCTCACGCTCAGCGGACAGTTTGTTTATTTGCTGACCATGAGTACCCTATCGCGACTGCTGGTGTTCGGCGTCACCTGCGCGGCGTTGCCGAAACTACGCCGTATGCCGGCGGTGCCTGCGGCGCAATTTATTCTACGCGGCGGTCTCCTGATACCGGCCGCGGCACTGGCGTTGATTGCATGGCTGCTCGCAAGCTCATCGTACGCGGAGACTCGCGACGTGGTTTTTTTGACCGTCGTCGGGATGCTGCTCTATGCGCTAGGGCGGCGGCACCGGCGCAAGCGTCTATAGATAATCGGAGGTGGATGCGAATGACCTGTTTCGTGACTCATTTGGAATGCGCGAACTGCCGTGAAAAGTACGACGCCACCGTCGTGCACGGGTTATGCATCAAGTGTCAGCGACCGCTGTGGGTTCGCTACGACCTGGCCGAGGTCGGAAGGTACTTCACGAAACGGCATCTCGAGACGCGCGAGAACACGATGTGGCGCTACCAAGAACTGTTGCCGGTCCGCGATCCGACGAACGTCATCACCCTGGGCGAAACGGTCACCCCCTTGATCGCGACTCCCCGCCTCGCCGCCTTCTTTGGCGTGAAGGATTTGCTGGTCAAGGATGAGAGCCGGCTGCCGACCGGCAGCTTCAAGGCGCGTGGCATGGCGATGGCCATTTCGAAGGCCAACGAATTCGGCATCCGCCGCGTCGCAGCCCCCACGGCGGGCAACGCCGGCGGCGCCATGGCCGCCTACGCGGCGCGTGCGGGCATGGAAGCCTACGTCTTCATGCCGCAGGACACGCCGGCGATCAACGCCAAGGAATGCTGGTTGGCCGGCGCCAAGACATTCCACGTCAACGGATTGATCAACGACTGCGGACGCATCGTGGGCGAAGGGAAGGCCCACATGCATTGGTTCGACCTGTCGACGCTGAAGGAACCGTATCGCATCGAAGGCAAGAAGACCATGGGGCTCGAGCTGGCCGAACAGCTCAACTGGGAGTTGCCGGACGTCATCCTCTACCCGACCGGAGGCGGCACCGGCCTGATCGGGATGTGGAAGGCGTTCGCCGAACTGGCCGCCTTGGGCTGGCTGAACTCGCCGCGCAAGCCGCGCATGATTTCCTGCCAAAGCGACGGCTGCGCACCGATCTCCCGCGCCTTCGACCGCGGCGATCGGTTCGCCGAGAAATTCGACAACGCGGCGACCATCGCAAGCGGCGTTCGGGTGCCGGTGGCGGTCGGGGATTTCATGATTCTCGACGCGGTGCGCGAGAGCGGCGGCCTCGCCCTCGCGGTTCCCGAGGAGAAAATTGCCCCGTGGATGAAACAATCCATCAGCCTCGAGGGTCTGTCCATTTGCCCGGAGACCGCCGTATGCCTGGGCGCGCTGGAATTACTGCTGGCGCGCGGCCAGGTAAAGCCGGAAGAACGCATTGTCGTCTTCAATACCGGCGCAGCGCAAAAATATCCTGAGGCCGTTCACGAAGTACTGCCGCTGATCGACATCCGGCAGCCCGTGGATTGGAGCCGGATTTGTTAATGCATCGTGATGCCGCCGTCGACCGCGATTGCCTGGCCGATGACACCCCAGGCCCGAACCGGCTCCGGTAATCAGTGCAACTTGGTTCTAGAAAGATAGGTTCATGGTGCAGCTGCCTCGCCATATTCCCGATCGGTGACTTTTTCCAGCCACACGACGTTCTTGCCGTCGAGAGATTCCTGGATTGCGATATGGGTCATGGCCGTCGTCGGCGTCGCGCCGTGCCAATGTTTGTGGCCCGGTGGACACCAAATGACATCCCCTGCCCGGATCTCCACGATGGCCTCGCCCTCGCACTGCGTCCACCCGCAGCCGGCGGTGACGATGAGCGTTTGACCGAGCGGATGCGTATGCCATGCCGAGCGCGCCCCCGGCTCGAAGGTGACGCTGGCACAGGAGAAACGAGCGGGCTCCGTAGCTATGTTCAGCATATCGATACGCACGGCGCCGGTGAAATACTCGGCCGGCCCTTTGCTCGAAGGCTGCGATCCAACACGGTTGAGCTGCATGAATGACCCCTTTGAAGAATCGAGTTTTCTTGGTTCGAGCGAGATGATACGGCGCGCCGTGACCATTGATTAGCTGGTATAACGCGCATGAAGTGTTGAATGAGATTCACCAATGGCGCGTCGAAGCGTAGATGATTTACTGGCCTTCCTCGAGGTTGCAAGCGAACTGAGTTTTACCCGCGCCGCGTCGAAAGTGGGCGTTTCGCCATCCGCTTTGAGCCATAGCATGCGGGGACTGGAAGAGCGCCTGGGTGTGCGTCTTCTTACCCGGAGTACGCGGAAAGTGACGCTGACGGCGGCGGGCGAGCGCCTGCTCCGGACGGCGGGACCGCGAGTCGATGAGATAGATGCCGAGTTGGCGGCGCTGCGAGACCTGCGTGACAAACCCGCCGGCAGCATTCGTATCACGGCGGATGAACATGGGTTGAATTCAGCGCTTTGGCCCGCACTGCGCAAGCTCCTGCCGCGCTATCCCGATATTGCGGTGGAAGTGGTGGTCGAGAACGGCCTGACGGACATCGTCGCCGAGCGTTTCGACGCAGGCGTGCGACTCGGTGGGATGGTCGCCAAGGACATGATCGCCATGCCGATCGGTCCTGACCTGCGCATGGTGACCGTCGCCGCGCCATCTTATCTCACCGGAAGAGAGACACCCCGGAAGCCGCAAGACCTCACCCGACACGTCTGCATCAATTTACGCCTTCCGACACGCGGCGGAATCTATGCATGGGAATTCGAGAAACGCGGCCGTAAGTTGCGCGTGCGGGTCGAGGGGCAGTTCATCGTCAACGGCACGGGTCCGATGCTGCCGGCGGTGCTCGACGGATTGGGCATCGGCTATCTACCCCAGGATCTCGTTCAGCCGCATATCGATTCGGGGAAACTCGTTCAATTACTGTCCGATTGGACGCCTCCCTGCGCGGGATACCATCTTTATTATCCAAACCGAAGGCAGCCCACCGCCGCGTTCACGGTGCTGCTCGAGACGCTGCGATTTCGGGGCTCACCGTAGAGGTAAGCCGCTGGCTTCGCCATCGCTTTCTCCCATCAAAGTTATATGGGTCTGCGCGGAGCATTCCGTAGGCTTACCACGTCTTCATAGCTCATGTGCAGCACCTTCGCGATTTGGCTTTCAAGAAATGGCGTGTTCCCGCCGCAAACACACATGTTTTTGACGTGGCGGCTGCGATACGCTCGTTCCTCGATCAACATCCACACTGCGATAAGCGCGAAGGAGCGATAATGCCTTCAATTGACCTGGAGGTCCCCTATCAGGAAAAAGATCGCGCCAGAGCGCTGGGCGCGCGCTGGGATCCGCGTCGTAAAGTATGGTATGTCGTCGATCCCGAAGATCTGACCTCATTCGCTAAGTGGCTGCCGCAGCCTCCCCGTATCAGTCTTCGCGCCGACTCTTTTTTTGTATTGGAATCACGACGAGATTGCTGGAGGTGTGAGCGCGCGACGCGCGTTTTCGGATTTGCCATGCCGCGCGGCCACCAGCAACTCGTAGAATCGAGTCCCGCTCTCGAGTTCTCCAGTGATGCGGAATACGAAGCGTGGCTGGATGGTCCCGATGCAACACAATGGGTGGCGCAGGAGTCGACAGCGGTTCTGTCGTATGTTCAACACATTTCCGAGTCCGCCCTGGCGCGAATGCATTCGCTGACTATGCGGTATCGAAAAGACTACAGCAGCGTCACTCAGACCCGATACTTCATGAATCATTGCGAACACTGTGACGCCAAACTCGGCGACTTTGAGACGATCGAAGAATTCGATGCGCCATTACGGCCGATCGGCTCTGCGTCCGCCTCGAAGCTCTTGCGGTATCTTGTAAACGAACGCTTGGAGGCAGGTGCGAGCTCGATACTTATCGAGGACGGGGTGGTGCGCGGTTCAAACGGCTCCAACAAATATCCGTAGCCGCAGCTGCCAGCCCCCAAGCTCCACTCGTTTTCGGCTCGAGTTCGCGAGACATTCTCCTAGGCGTAACGCACCGCAGCCGAGTTGACCAATCTCGTTACCTAAGTGCCCGGAACGGACAATTGATCGGGTGGTGCGCCCGGACGGATTATTCGGCGCTGCACGCCTCACCCCTTCGGGGTCGCCGGCCGGGCCGGCGATCGCCATCGCCGCTGCGCGGCGCTGTCGTCGAACCGGCTTTTCGTCTTCGGGAGTTCGAATTCTGGGCGTCAGGAACCT